>ONOC01000007.1 GCA_900319355.1 uncultured Eubacteriales bacterium
GTCAGTCGAACCTGAAAAGGCGATAAGCGCGAGGACCCGTTCAAGCCTGCGTCAGCAGGCGCGTTCCGCAGCGCCGCCTTTTAAGGTGAGAATGGCCGATGGAGATACACGGCGAATGTGACCGGAGCGAAAAGGTGATGCATCCTGTGGACGCCACCCGTCTTCAGTTCACTCCGATCCCGGGAACAGTCTTCAATG
Source organism: uncultured Eubacteriales bacterium (assembly GCA_900319355.1). Taxonomy (GTDB): domain Bacteria; phylum Bacillota; class Clostridia; order Lachnospirales; family Lachnospiraceae; genus Bilifractor. The sequence continues at coordinate 199 of ONOC01000007.1, forward strand.
AATCTGTCCCGCGAGAACCTTCTCAGCTTCTTCGAGTGCATCCGGAATCCGGGACGCGTCTTTTCCTCCGGCCTGTGCCATGTTCGGACGGCCACCGCCGCCTCCGCCGACGATCTTTGCCGCAGAGCGGATCAGATTGCCCGCATGAGCGCCTTTCTTCACCGCGGTGTCGGAAGCCATGCACATCAGGTTCACCTTTCCTCCGTTGTCGGCCACAAGAAGGATCACACCGTCGACCTCAGCCTTCAGCTGATCTCCCAGTGTGCGGAGCTCATCGCCCTCTACATTCTTCAGTGCCTTCGCAAGGAACGGAACGCCCTTCACATCCTTTGTATCACCGGTTACATCGCCGAGCGCACTTGCCGCCGCCTTACTTTTCAGAGACTCATTCTCGCTCTTCAGCGCCTTCATCTCGTCCTGCAGCTTTCTGATGTGATCGCAGAGTGTAGCCGGATCTGCCTTCAGAAGCGCGGAAGCCTCATTCAGATCCTTTTCAAGCTTTTCATAATAAGCGCGGACATTGTCACCGGTCAGCGCCTCTATTCTTCTGACGCCGGCTGCCACACCGCTCTCAGACAGGATCTTGAACGATCCGATCTGAAGCGTGTTCTTTACGTGCGTGCCGCCGCAGAGCTCCTTCGAAAAATCGCCCATGCTTACCACGCGGACGGCATCGCCGTACTTTTCTCCGAACAGCGCCATGGCGCCCGTCTTCTTTGCTTCTTCCAGGCTCATGACATCCGTTCTGACCTCAAGGCCTTCCTGGATTTTTTCATTGACGAGATCCTCGACCTTCTTCAGCTCCTCCGGCGTCATCGCCTGGAAATGGCTGAAGTCGAATCTCGTTCTGTCGGCATCCTGATAGGAACCCGCCTGCTCTACATGAGAGCCGAGGACCTCGCGGAGCGCCTTCTGAAGCAGATGCGTCGCGGAATGGTTGCGGCAGGTAGCCATTCTCTTCTTTTCATCAACCTTAAGTGTAACCACATCGCCGGTTCTGAACATGCCCTTCGCCACATGGCCGATATGTGCGATCTTGTCGCCGGCCACGTGTTCGGTAGCTTCTACAACGAACACCGAAGCCCCTTTGCCGAGTGCGGAGGCATCATGCCCCTCCTCTGTTGCATCATCAGAGCCAAGAACAATCACGCCGGTATCGCCGACCTGGCCGCCCATGGTGCCGTAGAACGGCGTCACATCTGTGATGATCGCACCTGTGCTGCCGTCGGAAAGCGCATCGGTCACCGCATCCTCATCCCCGGCATCCGCCGTGGCAAGAGATGCCATCGCCACGATTCTGCCCTCGGCTTCTGTGGTGTCATATCCGGTGAATTTCGAATTGACAGCCGGATCCATCTGCTCATATACCGTCGCTGCAGCGCCCATATAGGTAGCTGCCTTTCCGGATTTTTTCCGGTCTTCGCGGGCGGTATCGCGCTGTTTCTTCATCGCGGCCTCGAAGCCCTTCTCATCAACGGTGAACCCGTCCTCTTCCAGAATCTCCTTTGTATTGTCAAGCGGGAAACCGTACGTATCGTACAGACGGAAGGCGTCATCACCTGACAGTTCCTTCTTTCCGGAGGCCTTCAGTTCATCCTCCATGCCGCGCACGATATCCATGCCCTGCTCATAGGTTTTCTCAAATTTATCCTCTTCAGCCTGAATAACTTTCAGAATGAAGTTTCTCTTTTCCTCAAGTTCAGGATATCCGTCCTTTGATCCCTCAATGACATTCTCGGCGAGCTTTGTGAGGAATGCTCCCTCGATGCCGAGTTTGCGTCCGTGGCGGACCGCACGGCGGATGATACGGCGGAGCACATAGCCGCGTCCGTTGTTCGAAGGCATGATGCCATCGGAAATCATAAATGTCATGGCTCTCGCATGATCGGTGCAGATACGTACCGATACATCGCTCTGTTCCGTACCAGGCTTTTCATAGCTGATGCCTCCGGCCAGAGCGCATACCTCGTCACGCAGAGATTTGACGGTGTCGACATCAAAAATCGATCCGACCTCCTGAACAGCTACGGCAAGACGCTCCAGACCCATGCCGGTATCGATGTTCTTCTGCACAAGGTCGCTGTAATTTCCATGGCCGTCATTGTTGAACTGGGAGAATACGATGTTCCATACTTCCATGAAACGGTCGCCTTCGCCGCCCATGACATCCTCCGGTCCGTTGCCGAATTCCGGTCCTCTGTCGTAATAGATCTCCGAGCAGGGGCCGCACGGACCCGAACCATGCTCCCAGAAGTTGTCCTCTTTGCCGAACTTATAGATGCGCTCAGCCGGCACATGCATGTCGTTCAGCCAGATATTGTAGGCCTCATCATCGTCCACATAGACTGAAGGATACAGACGCTCCGGATCCAGTCCGACTCTCTCCGTCAGAAATTCCCAGGCCCACGGAATAGCTTCTTTCTTGAAATAATCTCCGAAAGAGAAGTTGCCGAGCATCTCGAAATAAGTGCCGTGACGGGCGGTCTTGCCGACATTTTCCAGATCGCCGGTACGGATGCACTTCTGGCATGTCGTCACTCTGCGGCGCGGCGGAATCTCCTGGCCGGTAAACCAGGGTTTCATCGGTGCCATGCCGGAATTGATGATCAGAAGCGAGGTGTCATTGTGAGGAACCAGCGAAAAGCTGTTCAGTCTGAGACATCCCTTTTCCTCAAAAAATGAAAGAAACATTTCACGGAGTTCATTCACGCCGTATTTTTTCTTTGGTGCCATTTCTGTCATGCCCTCACAATCTTCTTGATATTCTTCTTGCCTTTTTTAATCAGCAGTCCGTCATCCGGGATATCGTCTCTGCTGATCTCATAGGCGAAATCATCAATCTTCTGATCACCGACGGAGATGCTGTGGTCCTTCGTGATCGAGCGGCGCGCATCCGAACGGGAAGAGCACTGACCGGTCTTCACCAGAACGGAGATGATGTCGATTCTGCCGTTCTCATTAAAATCTTCTTCCTTTATCTCCACAGATGGAACATTGTCCAGAGAACCCGCGCCCTGGAAAACGGCTTCTGCACCGGCCTCGGCCTTCTTCGCCTCGTCCTCACCGTGTACCATGGAGGTCAGCTCATACGCGAGGATTTTCTTGGCCTCATTGAGTCTGGATCCCTCCCATCTGTCCATCTCATCGATCTGCTCCAGCGGAAGGAATGTCATCATGCGCAGGAACTTCAGCACATCCTGGTCATCCACATTTCTCCAGTACTGGTAGAAATCGTACGGTTTATACTTGTCCGGATCAAGCCACACGGCACCGCCGGCTGTCTTGCCCATCTTCGTACCGTCATGCTTCAGAAGAAGGTTGATGGTCATCGCATAGGCATCTTTGCCGTCCTTCTTTCGGATCAGGTTGATGCCGCCGAGCATATTCGACCACTGATCATCGCCGCCGAACTGCATCTGGCAGCCGTAATCATGATACAGACGGTAAAAATCATAGCTCTGCATCAGCATGTACGAGAACTCCAGGAAGGTCAGCCCCTGCTGCATTCTGTTGACATAGGCACGCGCACGGAGCATTTCATTCACGCTGAAACAGGATCCGACATCACGCATGAATTCAAGGAAGTTCAGGTCCCTGAGCCAGTCGCCGTTATTGACGATCAGCGCCTTATCGTCGGAAAAATCAATGAAACGGCTCATCTGTTTCTTGAAGCATTCCACGTTGTGATCGATTGTTTCAACCGTCATCATCTTTCTCATGTCGGTTCTGCCGGACGGGTCTCCGATCATGGCCGTGCCGCCGCCGACCAGCGCGATCGGCTTATTGCCCGCCTGCTGGAGACGCTTCATCAGCGTAAGCGCCATGAAATGTCCGACGTGCAGAGAATCCGCCGTCGGGTCAAATCCGATATAGAACGTAGCCTTACCGGCATTGATGAGATCAGCGATCTCCTTTTCATCTGTCAGCTGGGCGAGCAGTCCTCTCGCCTGAAGTTCTTCATATAAAGTCATTTTTTCCTGCTCCTGTCTTATGAAAACACTGCTTCAAAGTATATATACCGGCAGATTCAAAGTCAAGCCGGGGAATGCCGGGGGTCCGCGATCAGATGATCTCCGTCTGCGGCCGAAGTGGCGAGCTCATCACATCTCTCGTTGAGCGGATCTCCGTTATGGCCCTTCACCCAGACAAATCTGATCCGGTGCGGCTTCGCCGCCTTCAGAAGTCTCTCCCAGAGATCCCTGTTCTTTACCGGTTTCTTCTGGCTGTTCACCCATCCCTTTCTGATCCAGCCCTCGATCCAGTGATCGTTAAAAGCCCTGACCAGATACTGAGAATCGGAATGCAGCACGACGTCACAGTGCCCCTTAAGCTTCTCCAGACCTGCGATGGCGGCCATCATCTCCATCCGGTTGTTTGTGGTTCTGATATAGCCCTGTGAATATTCTCTGCGCACGGGATTTCCGCCGTCATCTTTCCAGCTGATGACAACGCCGTATCCTCCGGGGCCGTCCGGATTTCCGCGGGCAGCTCCGTCCGTGTACATGACGACGGCCGTTGAATCCGGCAGATCCCCGTCCGTTTCTTTCCGGGTATCCTGCACGTCATCTGCAGCTTCCGCGGCTTCTGTGCGCTGTTCTTTGTCCGGAACCTTTCCTGCGGATGTTTCCTCTTCAGCTTCCTGCTCCGTGAAAAATCTGCTCTTTTCAGGGTGATTTTTTACTGTAACGGGAATGCCGAGACAGCTGCAGGCTGCGTAGAGATCCTCATTGACCTCGGGATCTTCTGACCAGGCGAAGACCATAAAGGCATCCGGAATCATCTCCCGCCGGTACGGCTCCTTAAGAAGCTGAACCGTCCCGTCGCCGGCCATCCGGATCAGCCCGTCAGTCGGTTTTTCCGTGACGACGGTCACCGCTGAACCGCATGCGGCAAGCGCACGGGCTGTCTCCTCCGTCTGACGGCCGCTTCCGAAGATCATGGTCTTCTTCCCTTCCAGATTCAGATATACGGCAAAACGTTTTTTCTTCATTTTCTCTGTATCATCCGCGGTCGGAAATCTCTTCCGCGACATCTTCCCATGTAAGATTCTTCTCTGCCATCAGATTCATGCAGTCCATGATCAGGTCGGCGATACCTTCCACTGCGCCGCCCTTCTGATTTCCTGCCACGGAACAGAGCAGGCGGGTTTCATCCGTCCCAAGTTTCTCCAGTGTATCTTTCACACGCACGGCAGCAGGCACGTTTTCCTCATCCTTATTGTCATTCAGGATTTTTTCACGAATGTCATCATAGGTGTTCATGAGTACATGTGTCGGACGGACGGCTTCATCTTCCTTTTTCATGATGGTCCGGTAGAAGCAGGAATAATGGCCGGTGTGGCAGGCGGCTCCGACCTGCGCCACCTTGGCAAGAAGCGTGTCGTTATCGCAGTCAAGACGAAGCTCCTTCACGTACTGGAAATGGCCGCTTGTCAGGCCCTTCATCCAGAGTTCCTTTCGGCTCCGGCTCCAGTAGGTCATGCGTCCGGTCTGCAGGGTCCTGCTGAAGGATTCCTCATTCATATAGGCCACCATCAGCACCTTGTCCGTTTTGTAGTCCTGCACGACGCAGGGGATCAGACCGTCGCTGTTCAGCTTAAAATCCTTCCAGCCGAACTCCGCCTGAAAGTCGCTTTCCCTGTAGTGATATTCCAGACATACCCCGTTCTGATCGTCGTGAATCAGCACCGGAATCTTCGTCTCCTCGATGATTTTTTCATCATCGTCCTCGTCGCGGTCCGCAAGCAGCACACCCGCACAGGCCTCGATGTCGTCCTTGATCATCAGATATTCATTGTAATCCGGCACGTAGGCACCGATCCTCTGCCTGCCGAACCGGCGGGATACCTCCCGGAAAATCTCCCTGTTCGAATCCTTCACCATGTTCAGGATCACCTTGGAACAGCCGGCGCTGAGATAATCCTTCACATCCGAAGCTGTGCGCACGTTTCCCGCGGCAATGATATTCAGCTGGGTCGCACGGCTGATTTTTGCAATCTCCCGGAGTGAGGCGTCATGATCCTCCTCCTCATCGGAGAAATCAAAAATCATGAGACCCTGGGTGTCCGTGGCAGAACCAAGGGCTTCCGCCTTTGCGACCGGATCTTCTCCGTCTTTTCCGTCCTCTTCATCTCCGGAGACGACGCCGTCGTAAAATCCGGCCACGGCTCTTCCGTTTTTCAGGTATATACAGGGAAATTTCAGTGTATCCATTAAAGACTTCCTTTCGTTGACAGGACATCCTGTATCCGGGGATCGACGGAAACCGCCTGATCCAGTGATTTGGCAAAAGATTTGAACAGTGCCTCAGCCTTGTGATGATCATTCATTCCGTCAAGCACCTTCATATGCAGATTCATCTCCGCAGAATATGAGATGGCATAGAAAAATTCACGCACCATCTGTGTGTTCATGCCGCCGATGCTGTCCGCCGCAAATTCCGCATCATAACAGAAATACGGGCGTCCCGAGAGATCAATGGCTGTCAGGACGAGGGTTTCATCCATGGGCAGAATGCAGCTTCCGAAGCGGCGGATACCTTTCTTGTCGCCGACGGCCTGCCGGATGGCCTGGCCCAGAACAATACCGGTATCCTCGATCGTGTGGTGATCATCCACTTCCAGATCCCCGTCTGTTCTCAGCGTCAGATCGAACAGACCGTGTCTTGCAAAGCCCGCCAGCATATGGTCAAAAAAGCCGACGCCCGTGTGAATGTCGTATTTTCCGGTTCCGTCGAGATTCAGCGTAAGGCTGATCTTCGTCTCCTTCGTATTCCTTGTTACCTCAGCGATTCTTTCTTCCATTCCGGGATCTCCCTTGTCCGTTCTGTCCGGATCATGTCAGCTGTATAGTTCAGCTGCATCGTTTCCGCCATTTTTTACAGCCTTCTGTACCGGCATCTGTGATCACAGCCCTGTACGTTTCTGCCCGTTATGCTTCTGTCTTTTATGTTCCGGCCTGTTATGTTCCGGTCTGTTACGTTCCGGCAGCTGCCTGTCAGTCCTGATCGTTCTCAAACCGTACCGCGATCGAATTGGCATGTGCCGTGAGCTGCTCGCACTTTGCAAACTTCTCGATGTCGGCATGAACTTCCTTCAGTGCCTCTCTTGAATAGTGGATAATACTTGATTTTTTCACAAAGTCATCAACGCAGAGCGGCGAGAAAAATCTGGCCGTGCCGCTTGTCGGCAGGATGTGGTTCGGTCCCGCGAAGTAATCACCCAGTGGCTCGCTGCTGTACTCACCGATAAAAATCGCTCCGGCGTTGCGGATCTTCGTCATAACCTCAAAGCCGTCTTTCATATCAATTTCCATATGTTCCGGCGCAAACTCGTTTGCGGCATCGATGGCTTCCTGCTCAGAAGAAGCCACGAGGATTCTCCCGTAGTTCTCCAGCGATTTTTCGATAATCTCTTTTCTGGAGAGCACCTTTACAAAGCCGTCGACCTCAGCGCTTACCTTCTCCGCCAGTTCACGGCTCGTCGTGATCAGGAGCGCCGTCGCCATCTGGTCATGCTCCGCCTGCGAAAGGAGATCCGCCGCCACATATCTGGGATTTGCCGTCTCATCGGCCAGTACCAGAATCTCGCTCGGTCCCGCGATGGAATCGATGGATACGCTGCCGTAAACGGCCTTCTTGGCAAGTGCGACGAAGATATTGCCGGGGCCTACGATCTTGTCAACCTTCGGTACGGATTCCGTGCCGAACGCCAGCGCAGCGATCGCCTGCGCGCCGCCTGCCTTGAATACGCGGTCAGCACCGGCTTCATGTGCAGCGACGAGCACGGCAGGATTGACCTTTCCGTCAGCGCCGCAGGGCGTCATCATGATGATCTCGTCAACACCGGCTGTTTTTGCCGGCACGATATTCATCAGTACAGAAGAAGGATAGGCCGCCTTGCCTCCGGGCACATAGACGCCTACGCGCTGCATCGGGGTGATTTTCTGGCCGAGAATCGTGCCTTTGTCCGTTGTCGTGATCCAGCTGTTCTGTTTTTCCCTTTCATGGAAATCGCGGATATTCACCAGCGCCTTCCGGATGACATCTGTCAGATCCGGATCCACTTTCTGATATGCCTCATCGATCTCCGCCTTCGTGACCTCAAAGCTGTCACGGTCAAGCTTCGCGTGGTCGAATTTTTCCGTGTAGTCAAAAATCGCGGCGTCGCCTCTCTCCCGCACATCGGCAATGATGGCCTTGACTGTTTTCTCCTGCTCACCGAAAGTCGTGGGTGTACGGTCAAGAATGCTCTTTTTTACCGCTTCTCTGTTCTCGTCATTCAGTTCAATGATCTGCATGGATTTTTCCGTCCTTCCTTAATTCTTTTCCCCTGTCGCGTCTCTGAGTTTCATGATCAGATCGGTGATTCTCGCGTTATCCATCCGCATGCTGACCGGGTTCACCACCAGCCGCGCGGAAAGCGGACAGACCTCCTCCAGCACCGTAAGCCCGTTTTCCCGAAGCGTGCTTCCCGTTTCCACGATATCGCAGATCACCTCGGAAAGGCCCACGATCGGGGCCAGCTCGATCGAGCCGTTCAGCTTGATCAGTTCCACGCTCTGATTTTTCTGATTATAGAAATAATTTCTCGCGATATTCGGATACTTGGTGGCGACACGGATCAGCTGATTGTTCTCCAGATACTCCTTCGCCGATGCCGGTCCGCAGATGCACATGCGGCACTTGCCGTATCCTAGGTCAAGCACCTCAAAAATCTTCCGGTTTTCCTCAAGGATCGTGTCCTTCCCGACAATACCGAGATCTGCCGCACCGTATTCCACATACGTCGGCACATCCGGCCCCTTGGCAAGGAAGAACCGGAGACCGTATTCCTTATTTTCAAAAATCAGCTTCCTGGTCGTCTTGTCCTTCATCTCGTCACAGCGGATACCGATTTTTTCGAACAGATCCATCGTCTTTGAAGCGAGACGCCCCTTGGTGAGTGCAACTGTGAGTACTCTCATGACCGTCCCTCCTCTTTTTCGCCGAAGAATTCGGCTTCTTTTTTCTCTTCTGTCGCCAGATCCAGGATACCGGCCGTTCCGTCAGATGAAAAATAATCAATTCTCCGGAACTGATTTCTCCTGCCGTAGGCTTCATAATCCTCGAATGTCCTGTCTTCTGCAAAACGCACACAGGCTACGTCCTCACCGGCGTCCCGGAGCTTTTCCGCATAGCGGACAGCCTTCTCCTCGAATTTCACAGGATAGAGCACCATGATCTTGATGTCCTTCACGGGAAGCTCGATCTTCTGACGTTCGATCGCCGTCAGCAGAGAGTCAATCTCTGTGGCAAAGCCTACTGCGGCCGCCTTCTTGCCGAAATGCTCGATCAGCCGGTTGTAGCGGCCTCCGCTGATCAGTGCCTCACCGGAGCCGTAGGTATAGGCCTGGAAAATGATGCCCGTATAGTACTGATAGCCGGTTACCATGCCCAGATCAAAAATGACATAATCGCCGCAGCCTCTTTCATCCAGAAGCTTCCAGATTTCCGCCAGGCGGTCCAGTGCCAGATGCGCCTTCTCACCGGAAACATTCTTTCCGGCTTCACGAAGCACTTCCATACCGCCGAAGAGATCCGTCATCTGATTGAAGGCATCTTTCAGTCTTCCCTGCAGATTCTGCCGCGCGATCAGTTCCTCGGCGCCGAAACGGTTCCTGGCTTTCAGCAGATCCCGGAGTTCAGATACGGTATCCTCATCGAGCCCCGCCTCATCCACAAGAGATTCAAAATATCCCACATGACCGAGGCTCACCTGAAAATCTTTCAGTCCTGATCTTCTCAGTGTCTCCACGACAAGCGCGATCACCTCGGCATCAGCCTCCGCGCTGTCATCATTCAGATATTCCACGCCCATCTGTGTGCTCTCGCGCAGTCTTCCCTGAAGGGAATGGCTGTTCCGGTACACGTTGCCGTGATAGCAGAAACGCAGCGGCATATCCTCCTGAGCAAAATACATGGAAACGGCTCTGGCCACGGACGGTGTAAAGTCAGGCCGCAGCACAAGGGTGGAACCATCTCTGTCGACAACCTTGTACAGATCTCTCGTCGGCATGGTCCCTACTTCTTCCGAAAAAACCCTGAAAAATTCAAAGGAAGATGTCTCGACAGACTGATAGCCATAGGAGCGGTACAGCTTCTCGATCTGACGCTCCAGGTAACGCTTTCTGTCACACTCTATGCCGAAGATATCACGGAATCCTTCCGGCGTGTGAATCAGCTTTTTCTTCATGCAGAATATTCTCCTTTACGCTTTAGTACGCTGCCATATTACCACATAAAACTATTCTGTCAAGTTCCGCGTTCCGAGATCCCTGCTGATGCCCTCCAGATACGGAACGAGAATGCCTGATTTTTTCGGCAGAAAGAAGGCCGGTGCCAGTTCACTGACAGAAAAATGTTTCGGACCGCCGTTCTGCGCGCGGTCCCAGAAATACGATGTCTCCGAGAAGCGCATGTAGTAGAGTTCGTCGCGTGAGGTGAACAGAATCAGCAGAAAGGCGATGCCCTGCTGCTTCTCAAAATCCCTCATAAACCTCACCTGATGCTCATGAATGTTGGCAATCGGAAAGGAATCGGTCGCACACTCTTTCGCATCAAAGCACACCGGGATGCCCTGCACCGCACCGATGTAATCGATCGTACTTTTCTGATCAAAGTAGGCGAGCGTAATCCGTCTCGTTTCCTTATCCTTCTTCACCGGCGTAATGGGAGTCGGCACCTTCTGAATCAGGGCCAGGCCCTGTTCGCGGTACTGTTCATTTGTTCTGTTGATCATTTCCTCCAGCGTCGAACCCCGGAGGCCTCTGGAATTCCATGTTGCCATAGCCGTTTCTCCCTCGGCAATACACTGACTCCCGGCAGGTTCGCGGATGATATTATCCTTTGAGCGACTTCACAGAGCCGATGTATCTCCCGGTCAGTCGAGTGAAGAAAGGCGATAAGCGCGAGGACCCGTTCAAGCCTGCGTCAGCAGGCTCGTTCCGCAGCGCCGCCTTTCGAGCGAGAATGGCCGCCGGAGATACACGGCGAATGTGACCGGAGTGAAAAGGGTGATACATCCGCGGACCGCCGAAACGGATTTACTGACGGTAAAGCGGATTCCCCGATTCATCCGGCTCGTAATATTCATCCTCATGACTGTTGATCACACCGAACTTTGAGAGCGGCCAGTAGCGGAATACCGCCTTCCCGAGGATCTCATCCTTCGTCACAAAGGTGTTTGTCCAGAGTCTCGCATCATGAGAATATTCCCTGTTGTCTCCGAGAACGAAATAGCTGTTCTCCGGGACGGTGATCGGATAGGTCAGATTACCGCCGGCTGTGGAATCCGGTGTGGCGCAGAAATCATCCGAGAGCGGAATCGGATCGTCATTGACATAGACGTCTCCGTCATGAATATCTATGGTGTCTCCCGGAAGTCCGATGACACGTTTGATAAACCATTCTTTTTCATTATCGGGGTATTTGAAGATGATGATGTCGTAGCGTTTTACATCGCTGTTTACATAGGCAAGTCTGTTGCCGAAGATCTGATCATCCGGCATGATGGTCGGAACCATGGATTCACTCGGAATCTTTGCGTTGACCACAATAAAGAGCTGAAGGAAAATCATAACCGCCGCAACAATGGCAATCAGGCGGACATAGCCGAGCACTTCATGTTTCACACTGTATTTCTCAGAACCATCGTCCTTCTGCTCTCTTTTCTTTTTTCGTTCATTTCTGTCTTTTCTCATGAGGGAATCCGTATCCGATCCTGCAGAAGACTCCTCTGCCTCGGTTCCGGCCTGTTCTGAATCCGCGATCTGATCATCCAGCTCATCCATCAGATCACGCGATCCCTCCTCAGTGTTTTCCTGGTTTTCCGGTGTACTCATCGACAACTCCTCTGTTCAGTATATTTTCCAGCTTCCGCGGCAGCGGCGCAGTGACATCCGGTCCTTCCGGAAAAATCATGCGCGCGGCATGCAGAAACTGATGATCCAGTCCGTAACGCTCCCGAAAGATGCGGTTCAGACGTACACTGCCATATTTTACATCTCCGGCTACCGGATGTCCAATATAAGACAGATGGCTCCGGATCTGATGTGTCCTGCCCGTCAGGAGCTTCACAGAAAGAAGCGTGCATCTCATCTCTCCGAACCGGAGGATGCGCACGGGTTCGCACTCCGTTTCGATTTCTGCGGCACCTTCCGCAGGTCCGGGCATAACCTCGACCTTCCGTGTACCCGGATTTTTCCGGAGATACGCCTTCAGATGCTTCTTCTCCGGAAAAACACCGCCCACAAGCGTCAGATAGTATTTGTCTACGGCTCTTGTCCGTATCATTTCCGACAGTTTCTGAGAAGCATGAAGTGTCTTTGCAGCGACGATAAGCCCGCTGGTATTCCTGTCCAGCCGGTTCACGACGCCGGGACGGTACAGACGGAAGTCCTCTTCTGTCATCTGTCCGGTTTTCAGAAGATAATTCCTTATGATCTCCACCATGGACGGCTCCCCGCTGCTGTCCGGCTGGGAAAGCACGCCGGCCGGCTTATCTGCGATCAGCATGGCGTCATCTTCATAGATGATCACCGGATCAGGAATCGCAGAAACTTTTCCTGCTTCAGCTGATTTCTCTGCCGGCGACAGATTTTTCCTGTCGGATAATGGCGCAGCGGATACAGCCGGCTCCTGACCGGCAAATTTCCTCAGCGTCTCATCGGAAAACCAGATCCTGACCGTATCTCCCGCCTGAAGCATTTCTTTTCCCGAAGCTTTGCCGCCGTTCAGCGTGATATTCTTTTTTCTCAGCTGTTTATATAAAAAACCGCCTCCCGCTTCCGGCAGATATCTTTTCAGAAATTTATCCAGACGCTGAGAGGCTTCTTCTGCTGTTATTCTGATTTCCTTCATATACTTATACCGAAATATTAAGCCATCGACGCGCAGGCAGTGAGCCGCATCCGCACACACGAAGTGTGATGCGGTGAGGCGAACGCCGCGTCAGACCGACGAAGTCGGTCTCATGTGCCGACTGCTAGAATCGCACAGCGATGGAGCAGCCGAGCTTAATACAGCGCTGTGGGATCCTGTATGATACAGACGTTTACAGTGTGATGGCCATCAGGATACCGGCGACCTCGCCGTCTCTTTCCATCCTGTATTCATCCTGTTTTTCCGCCAGCTGATCCGCACGCTCCGTGAATTTATCGAGGCTGTCAAAAATCTTGACCGTTACCTTGTAGCCGCCGGAAAGCACATGCTTGCGGATGTTTTTCTCCATGAAGGAGATATCCTGAGCCGTTGGCTTTGTGCTCGTGTAGCACATGATATATTCGCCGCAGACGATACTGGCATCAATGAACATGTTTTTCTCATAGGTGGTGAAATACAGCTCATAGAGCACCCGGAGACCCTCCGTGTGCTTCCGGATTTCCTTATATTCAGCGGCTGGCATTTTCGGCACGCGGAAAATCATGATCACACTGATCACGGACATACCGCCCGGCACCACCATAAAAGCCGCAATGACGGACCAGATATTTGAGCGGCTTCCGCCGTTCAGCAGAAGTCCGATGATAAAAATCGCGAGACAGGCGGCAAAAATCAGAATCGTCCTTATGATGCGGACCCTTTTCTGTTCGCTGATGTATCCGTAGCTTCCCTTACCGATCTTCACTTCTGGCTGCTCCTTCTTTCTGAAAAGATTCTGTTATTCCTCATTCTTCTTCCGTCCGTCGCCCTGACGGTTGCTCTGAGCCTTGTAGGCCTGAGCAATCAGATCGAGCTGATCATGATAACGGATCAGCTCCTCCATGTTGTCTTCCTGGTAGACCCGGTAAAACTCATCCTGGATTTTTTCAACCTCACGCGTCGTCGTCATGGTATACAGATTCTCAATGGTGCTGACGATATCCTCGACCAGACTGTACTTCATCTTCGAGGACAGCTGCGCATCCATGATCTCCTCGCGGACGGCCGACATCTCGCTGTCGAGGGAAATAATCGCATTGGCGGCGTTGGCCAGTCTTGTGCCGACGCGTTCCGGGATTTTTCCCTGATACTTGTACTGCAGAGAATGCTCTGTTGTCGCCCAGAAATCCATCGCCATCGTGCGGATCTGGATCTCCACATTGATCTCCTTCGGCCCGTTGATGGTATTGACCACATATTTTGTGATCATGTGATAGCTCCGGTAACCGCTTTCCTTCTGATTTCTGATGTAATCCTTGATCTCTGTGACCCTGAGGTCGGATCTGCGGGAGATGATCTGGGCAACACGTTCGATGTCCTCCACAAACTGGCAGATAATGCGGACGCCCGCGATATCCTCGATCTCGTCCTCCATCCGGTCCATGGAGACATTCTTCTTCTGCATTTTCTCCAGAATGCTGGTGATGCTTTTCACACGGCCGGTCACCTGTTCAATCGGACAGTATTTGCCGTATCTTGCATATTCATCCTTCATATGATGAAATTTCAGAATCAGTTCATCCACCGCCATCTCATACGGTGCAAGTATCTGATGCCAGAGAATAATGTCCATAACTTCTCCTCATGTTCCTGATGCACTTAAAAAAGGCAGCTCATTCTGATTCGAACGGGCTGCCTCCTGAATTTTCATTTCTGATTATTCGTTATCACTGTCATCCGTTCCGTTGTCATCACTGTCCGTCTGAACAGAAGACTGATGTGATGCGGAATTCTCCATCGGTGAAAGCTCACTTCTGTTTTCATTTACCAGATCATAATAGCTCTGCAGCGATGAAGAAAATTCATTGAACTTCGTTCCGACATCCGCGATGGTATTCCCCATGATGGAGGAAATATTGCTGAGAATCTGGTCCGTATAGCTGATGGCACTGGAACGGATATTATCAGCATCGCTCTGGGCAGAATCAAGAATCTGCTGCGCCTGTTTATTTGCCTCATTCACGGTGTCATTCGCCTGTGAATAAGCGGCTTTCATGATCTCTGTTTCCTCAACAAGAGACTGTGCCTGCTTCTGCGCATCCGAAATAATATGATCCGCCTTCGACTGCGCATCGGCCAGAATCGCATCCTTGTTGCCGATAATCTTCTGATATCTCTTTATCTCATCAGGTGTCTTCAGCCGAAGCTCGCGAAGAAGCTCCTCCAGCTCCTCCTTGTTCACGATGATCTTCGTCGTGGAAAGCGGCTGATACCTGCAATTCTCTACGTATTCTTCGATCTCTTCAATGATCTCTTCAATTCTGCTGCTGCTCATCCTGTGCTCCTTACTCTCTTACTTATAATCCCGAAATCCCCTTAAGTATGGTATGCGAAGCAAAAATCGACGCCATAAGATCCTGCAAGGAACTGTCTTACCATAAAGAAAGCTTCCGCTTAAGCTCTCCCCGGCTCATGCGGAAGTTCCTGTTCAAGTCTTCTCCGTGTATTCAGTTTCTGATGAATCAGGTCCACCACGAACGGCGGAACAAATTCGCTGATATCTCCGCCAAAATTCGCAACTTCTTTGACCGTTGTCGAACTCAGATAAGAATATTGCAGAGAAGTAAACAAGAATGCAGTATCTACATCAGGCGCAAGCTTTCTGTTTGTCTGCGCCATCTGGAGTTCATACTCGAAATCCGTGATCAGACGCAATCCCCTGACAATGACATTTGCATTGCACGCCATCGCGAAGTCGACCGAAAGTCCCTCAAATGCCATAACTTCAACGTTTTCGATATCTTCCGTCGCTTTCTTTAGTATATTAACACGTTCTTCTACAGAAAACAACGGAGTTTTTGCCGAATTGTGCAGCACTCCGATGACAACGCTGTCAAATAATTTGCTGGATCTCCTGATAATATCAAGGTGTCCGTAAGTAACCGGATCAAAAGTTCCGGGATAAACTGCCCTTTTCATGATCTCTTCCTGTCCGTATTCTGCGTGATGCCGCCCTGCCGTGTGATGTATCTCAGTTCGTCTTCCTTCTCAGAAACAGGTGCTCATTTGTTTTATATGTTTTCAATTTATGGCACACATACCCTGAATTGTCAAGCCAGGAAAAATCATCCTGCCGCGAAGCTTCCACTACAAAAAGTGTATCATCTGTCACGCAGTGCGCCTGCTCCAGAAGCCCGAGTGCCTGCTTTTCCAGTCCCTGAAGATACGGCGGATCCATGAAGACCACACCGAAGGGTTCGTGGCCGTCAAGACTCCGGATGGCTGCCATCACATCCATCTGCAGCACCTCCGAGCGATCCTCAAGTTTTGTGAATTTCAGGTTGTCACGGATGATGGAGACGGCCTTCCGGCTCTGCTCCACAAAACACGCTTCTCTGGCGCCCCGGCTCAGTGCCTCGATACCGATGGCACCGCTTCCCGCAAAAAGGTCAAGAAAACGACACTCTGGAATATAGCTCTGAAGCATATTGAAGAGTGTCTCCTTAATTCTGTCTGTAGTTGGTCTTGTATCTCTGCCCGGCAGGGTCTTCAGCGGAAGACTCCTGCAGGTTCCTGCAATAACTCTCATACGTTATTCTCCCGGCTCTGCATTCTCCAGTCGAGATCTCCTCTGTCCAGTCCGAGAATCAGCATCTCCGCCGTGGCGATATTCGTCGCGACCGGAATCGTGTACTGATCACAGCATCTGACGATCTTCATGACATCCGGCTCTGAAGGATTGATGATCGCCGGGTTGTAGAAGAAAATGACCATATCCATGTCATTTCTCTCAATCATCTCAGTGAACTGCTTGTCACCGCCGAGACTTCCGGCAAGAAACTTATGGATATGAAGATTCGTAACTTCCTCAATTCTCCGCCCCGTTGTTCCCGTGGCATAGATCTCATGCTTTGCAAGAATTCCCTTGTAAGCAATGCAGAAATCCTCGATCAGACTTTTCTTGCTGTTATGTGCGATAATACCAATGTTCATACCCGTCAGCTCCTTATCCAAATGTTGTCAGAACACTATAAACGTATTATAACAAATGCACAAAGTTATAGCAATAATTTTCGAAGATTTGTGCAAATATTCTGCTTGAAAAGCCGAAAAATAGAGCTGTCGTACCTGTTTTATACGACAGCTCATGAAATATTTTCGAACTTTCTGTATCAAACGTCGATTCTTCCGGTCCGCGGATCAGAAATCAAACGTTTCGTCAACAGCCTCTCCGTTGAGTACGAAGTAAGCCTTTCCTTCTTCCGGCTTTACGTATACGGCAACATCCTTCAGATCGGTTTCCTTTTTGCCCATGTTCTTCCAGATTTCCTTTGCCCTGCCGGTGAAATCAGCATAGCTGATGTCCTTGTTGTTTACCTGAAGCACAATATGAGTCTCTGCAGCCGCCTTCTTTTCAACAGCTTTCTTAATCGCAGACCTGACAGAAGTCTTCTTTGCCGGCGCTGCCTTCTTTGCAGGAGCAGCCTTCTTTGCCGGTGCCGCCTTTTTAGCCGATTCGGTTTTCTTTGCTGCTTCCTTCTTTACCGATTCTACCTTTGCCTCAGCCTTTTTCACAACAGGGGTAACTTTCTTTGCTACTGCATCAGCTGCCTTGTCAGCATCCTTCTTCAGGGTCACAGTTGCTTCCTTTACCTTTTTCTCAACAGCCTTTGTTGCAGCTGCTGACTTTCCTGCCTGAGCTGCAGCGGTTTTCTTTGCTTCTGCCATGATCAGATTCCTCCATAAACAGATAACGATTGACTCTACCGCAGGACATAAAATCCTGTATGAACAGTGATATATTATTCTTTTTATCCGGTATTTTCAAGCAAGTCGAACATTTTTGGCAGAATGTGACACAAAATTATCAGATATCTGACTGTGAATGGTCAATTTGACGTTGAAAAAGAGCAGAAACCCTGTCTCTGAGCCCGCTGTTCTGCGGAAGCGTCAGATCCGGATCGGACTCCTTCAGATTTTTCACGGCTTCCTCTGCCATCGTCAGCACCTCGTGGTCCCGGTAGATGTCCGCGATCTGAAAAACCGCCTCCCCGCTCTGTCTGACGCCGAACAGGTCGCCCGGTCCTCTCATTTTCAGGTCTTCCTCCGCGATTCTGAAACCATCATTGGTTTCGCTCAGGACACTCAGCCTCTTCGACGTTTCCTGTCTGCCGTCCCCCTGCATAAAAATGCAATATGACTGTTCTTTCCCCCGTCCGACGCGTCCTCTCAGCTGATGCAGCTGCGCCAGACCGAACCGCTCTGCATTTTCAATCAGCATGACTGTGGCATTCGGAACATTCACACCGACCTCCACCACGGTCGTGGATACCAGCACCTGAATATTCCCTGAGGCAAAATCCTCCATGATCTGATTTTTCTCTTTCGGCTTCATTCTTCCGTGAAGCATACCGACGTTTACGGTACCGCCGTAGTATTTCTTCAGTTCAGCGGTATAGTCCGTCACATTTTCACACGGAAGTTCCTCATTCGGTTCAACCATGGGACAGATGACATAGGCCTGCCTGCCTTTTTTTACTTCATCCGCGATAAAATTCCAGGCTGTCTTCCGGTAAGAAGGTCCCACGACACAGTTCTTTACCTGCAGGCGGTCCGCCGGCATATCATCCAGAACGGAAATGTCCAGGTCTCCGTAGAGAATCAGCGCCAGTGTCCTCGGAATCGGTGTGGCGCTCATGACAAGGACATGCGGTGCGGCACCTTTTTCAGAAAGTTTTTCTCTCTGTCTCACGCCAAAGCGGTGCTGTTCATCTGTGACAGCGAGCGCCAGATTTCTGAAGCTGACGGTATCCTGAATCAGCGCATGTGTTCCCACGATCATGCGCGCCTTTCCGGAAGAGATCTCCTCATCGATCCGTCTCTTCTCAGCTGCCGTGCAGCTGCCCCGGAGCAGTACAGGGTTCACGCCGGTGATCTGATTCTCCTCGAGCAGTCTGACCAGAGAATGATACTGCTGCTCTGCCAGTACTTCCGTCGGTACCATCATGGCACTCTGAAAACCATTTTCAAAGGTCATGATCATTGCGAGAAAAGCCAGTATGGTTTTGCCGCTTCCCACGTCACCCTGGATCAGCCGGTTCATCAGCTTTCCGGAGGCCAGATCCCGTTCCATCTCCCCCCACACGCGGTCCTGTGCGGGCGTGAGCCGGTACGGCAGATGATCCAGAACCTCCTCTGTCTTCCATCCTGTCTTCATCGGCCAGCTGCAGTCCTGTTTTTCCTGCTGTGTTTTCATTTCCGCCACGCCGAGCAGGAACAGGAAAAATTCATCGAACGCCAGACGGTTTCTGGCCGTGATGAGATTATCCCTGCTGTCCGGAAAATGAATCTGGGATATGGCAAAATTGATCTCGCACAGACCATTCATCTCGCGGATTTCATCGGGCAGGTACTCGGGGAGGCTCCCGGTCATTTCCAGCAGCGACGCGACGGCCTTCCGCACCGTGTTGTTCGAAAGCCCTGAAGTCAGCGCATACACCGGAAGGAGCTGTCCTCTGATCTTTTCGTACTTTTCCGGATCGAACAGTTCCGGATGCTCCATGGTCTTCCGGCCGTTCTTTTCCGTGACGAGGCCGCGGAACACATAGTGTTTCCCGACAGTCAGCGTATTTCTGAGAAACGGCATGTGAAACCAGTGGACGTACAGGGTACCCGTCTCATCCGTCAGTTTCACGATGGTAATGGAGTTTTTTCCGAAGGTCCTGACGGACGGCTTTGCGGTGATTTTTCCGAAAACGGCGTTTTTCACCCCGGCCACGGTCTCACCCGCACGCACCGGTTCGTCATAGGCATCATAATCCCTCGGATAATAATGAAGCAGATCCTCCGTCGTATACACTCCTGCCTGCCGGAACAGCTTTTCAGTTTTTTCACCGATTCCTCTGATCGTCTTCAGATCCGCAGAATCCGTTTCCTTCTTCTTCGCCATTTCAGATTCCTGTATCAGATATGATAAAAAGAGAGCGCGTTCCCGCCGGCATCTTTTCAGAACCGTTTTCCGGGAAAACCCGCGCTCTCCTGATCTCACAGTAAACATCCATATCATACAAGATGCCACAGTACTGTATAAGTCAACGCGCCGCTTCGCACTGCGTGCTTCCGCCGCATTTCATCCATGCCTTGATCAGCTTTACTCCACAGAAATAATACAGTAGTAAACAGGCTGACCGCCGTTTTCCACAGCGACATCAATCTCCGGATATTTCTCCTGAATCTGTTTCGCCATGCGGTTGGCATTTTCTTCGGAATAATCATGTCCGAAATAAATGCTGATCAGCTCTGTATCATCTTTCACCATCTGACTGACAGCGTCCAGAGCAGCATCGATGACTTCCCTGTTCACAGCCAGAATACCGTGGTCGCCGACAGCCATGATATCGCCCTGATGGATTTCCGTTCCGTCAATGGAGGTATCCCTGATCGCGTAGGTCAGCTCAGCCGTCTGAACTCTGCTGATCGCCTCATTCATGGCCGCCTGATTGTCCGTCGGAGAATTCTCCGGCTCCAGCGCAAGCAGTGCCGAAACACCCTGAGGTATCGTCTTTGTCTCGATCACGATGATGCTCTTTTCCTGAACAAGCTCCTGTGCCTGTTTGGCCGCCATGATGATATTCTTGTTGTTCGGGAAAATAAAGACCGTCTTGGCATTGACAGTATCAATGGCATTGATCAGATCTTCGGTGCTGGGATTCATCGTCTGACCGCCGCTGACCACGCAGTCCGCGCCAAGGCCCTTGAAAATCTCCTCAAAACCGTCGCCGCATGCCACCGCGATAAAGCCCATTTCCTTCGGCGGCGTCTGTTTCTTCAGCTTCTCCGCCTCCTGCTCCTGAAGCTCCCTGTCGGGATCCCTGAACAGACGGTTCACGTGCTTTTCCATCGTGCGGTTGGAAATATTGACATCCGTCACATTGCCATAGGAAAGTGCCTTCGTCAGCACCAGGCCAGGATCGTCGGTACGGATGTAAACCTTGATATCTTTTCCGTCTGCGACAGCAACAGGACATTCCCCCGAAGCCGCCAGGAAGGATCTCAGTTCATCAACGCCGGCCGGCGGGAGCTGTTTATTCGTATGAAGGATAAATTCTTCGCAGTAGGCATTCTTTATGGCAGGCTGAACAACAGTTTCTTCAGCACCGTTTTCGCTGCCGCTCTGCTCCAGAATGGTCAGGCTGATTTCCCTGCCCGTAAGCGCATCATAGGCGCCCTGAAGAATCGTCATCAGACCCTGTCCGCCTGAATCCACAACGCCTGCTTCCTTCAGGACCGGAAGCATCTCCGGCGTCTTCTTCAGAACCTCACCGCCATATTCGATGATATTGCGTATATATTCATCCAGCGGCATCTGTGCATTTACAAGTTTTCTTGAGATTTCCGCCATCCCTTTGGCTACCGTCAGGATGGTACCTTCCTTCGGCTTGATGACCGCTTTGTATGCTGTCTCAACCGCTTTTTCCATACCATCTGCGATAAGCGGAATATCAATGGTATCAACGCCTCTGACCGTCTTGGTAAATCCGCGGAACAGCTGGGAAAGGATCACGCCCGAATTTCCTCTGGCGCCTCTCAGGCTTCCGGAGGAAATACATTTGCACAGGCCTTTCATTTCCACGTCCTGAAGCTGCTGAATCTCGCGTACCGCCGACATGATGGTCATCGTCATATTGGTACCGGTATCTCCGTCAGGAACCGGAAATACATTCAGTTCATTGATCCAGTCTTTATTATCATTCAGATTCTGCGCACCTGCCAGAAACATCTTCTTTAAAAGCTGCGCATCAATATGATCAACTGCCAAAATGAAATCCTCCTGAAATCAGTCTATCACGCGAACGCCTTCTACAAGCACCGTAACCTTCGCCACTTTCATGCCTGTGAACTCTTCCAGCTTATACTTGACGCTCTCGATCAGATTCTGCGCTATGGTTGACACGTTCACACCGTATGCGACGATGACGTGAAATTCAAGAGAAATTTCGTTGTCGTCGATTTTTACATTGATTCCGTGCTTCAGGCTGTCCCTTTTCAGAAGCTTGACCAGCCCGTCCTTCATGTTGACGGCCGCCATGCCGACAATGCCGAAGCACTCTACCGCCACACTTCCGGCATAGGTGGCGATAACGTCAGGACTGATCACAACTTCGCCAAAGGACGAATCTACATGACCCTTCATAGTAAGACTCCTTTCTTCCCGGGACTTGCCCCGAAGGGGATGAAACGGCCGCGCCTGCGGTCATTAGTCGTTATACGAAAACAGACCGCCGCGCTAATCAACTGAATTAACACGGCAGTCTGTTATGAATTCGATGTTCGTACAGCGGACTGCTTCCTTATGCACGCTCAACCTTGCCGCTTCTCAGGCACTTTGTGCATACATACATTCTCTTCACTCCGCCTTCCGGTGTCTTCACGCGGACAGCTTTAACATTAGACTTCCACATATGATTGGATCTTCTATGAGAATGGCTGACATTATTTCCAAAATATACAGCCTTGTCACAAATTTCGCACTTTGCCATTGAACCCACCTCCTTATACAAAATTAAGCCGGATTCCATATTTAATTTTAAATATCAATATTTTCGGCTCGCACACGCAAGATATTGTATCAGAGAGGTTATTAAAATGCAAGTCTTTTCTACTCTTCGAATTCGGAAGAATTGTCGTTTTCGCTGCCGGCGTCATCACCGCCTGCCATGCTTTTGATTTTTGTCAGAAGATCGGGCGCCATGTCAATGAGTCTGGCAACCGCATCTTCATTGTTCATCGCAATCAGCTTTGTGGTCCCGTCTTTATTGACCATCAGGACAGCCGCAGGTGACATCTTTGCTCCGATGCCGCCGGCACCGTTGTCCCTGCTGTCCGCCGCAAATGCACCGGCACCCATGCCGAAGGACACATCCGCCAGCGGAATCAGCGTACTGTCGCCGACTTTAACGGGCTGTCCGACCACGCACTTTGTATTCAGGAAATTCTCAAGTCCCTTATATAAAGCCGTGATATTGTTCTCAAATGAATTTTCTGCCATTGCAAATACCTCCCTGCACTCCGCCTGCGGCGGTCTTCTGTAAGCTCCGGCTTATGCGGCTGCTTTTTCCGTTTCCTGACGGTGCTTCTTATCCTTTTTCTGATGCTTCTGATCCTGCTTCCCGGAACCGCTCCGTTCCGAACGGATCCTTCTCAGGAGATGCCTGAATTCCTTCCGCAGTACAATGAAAAGAGCATGCACAAGTACGACGATCAGGAAAAAATGACCTTTTGCCCTGACATCAGCCTCCAGCTTCTTTTCCTGAAAATCAGGTCTGATCTTCAGTCCTTTCGGAAATACGGCGTAACATGCCGCAACAGCCCCGAGAACTTCACCGGTTGACGCAGGATCTCCGGTACCGAATTCCACCGATCCCGTCACCCTGTCCGGCAGGATATGACGAAGGACCGCTCCGCCGTGATGACGCACCTGATGCAGGAACTGACGGAAGGCATCAGAGAAAAGATAAACCAGCCAGTCGTTCAGTCTGCCGATCTTCTGCTTTACTGAAGCAGCCGCCTTTTTCAGGCGCCCGATCAGTGCCGCAAGCTTTGCTGTCAGACGCTCGACGGCATTCGGCTTCTTCTGTCTGTAGATGCCCGGTTTTACCTTTGTCCTGTCGGCATCCCTGCCGGGCATATATTTCCACTGTCCCGGCTCCACCACAGGTTTCTTCCTGGCACTGCCGTCGGCCTTCCGTCCTGAGGGCCTCCCGTGCTTTTCCGAAACACTGCCGGCTTTATCCGGACCCTTTTTCTTCTTTCCCCGTTTCAGGAGAGAAATCCCGAGAATCCTGACATCTCCCTCCTTCTCCGTCTTCTGTTCCGAGCGGTCAAACTTTCCGGAAGCATGAACAACGTGAAAAAGCCAGAAGAGGCGCCCCTCAGCGTGTATCTCATCTCCGTGTTTTCTGAAGCTGCCGTCATAACAGACCGGCCAGAAAAGAATCAGAAGAAGGAGAATCAGAACCACGGCGAGTATGACCAGAAGAATATGTCCGATCACTTTCAATACCAGGAAAACTGTCGCCATCCTCAATACTCCGATTTATCATGCCATGAACTGTCACGTGTTTCCGCCGGATACACCTTAAGCTGCGTCTTCAGTGCAGCATACTGAGATATGTCTGAAGATCACAGGATCCGGTTTCACGGTAAGCATCCTCTGTCATCTGCCGCACCACTTCAAAAGCTTCTGCCCTTCCGACGGCAAATCCCGCCACCGGCGGAAGGTTCTCCCTGATATAAGTGCGGTTCAGATTCTCTGCACCGATGATGTCCAGCTGATCGACACCGTTGGAGGCAAAGGTGATGATATACAGTCCCGGAAAAAAGGCATTTCGTTTCATGGCCTTCAGGATCTTCGATTTCATTTGTCCGGCTTTTCTGCCGTAATAAAGCCGGTTCAGGTAGCTGAAGACTGTCTCGGAACCCATAATCCTGCTTTCTTCATGTCCAGATAGATGGCATATCCCTTCTCCAGAATCTGCCTCTCATTCGAGAATTTCAGGAGATGATATGCTTCGTGATATTTATAATACCCGGAATCCACAAAATATTCTTCCCACTGGGGCTTGCTGTAGTAGCTGCCTGCCTGCATCAGATACCAGTGGACTTCCTTCTGCACCTCACCCTCCGGTACGCTGAAAGAATAATGGCTGGCTCCGATGTACTTCATGATATCAGCCCTTACCCCGGACTCTTCGCGCACTTCACGGACAGCCGTCTCTTCATGGCTCTCGCCTTCTTCAACCGTACCCTTCGGAAGAACCCAGCCCTCGTAACGGCTTCTGTAATTCTTATAAAGCGTTAAGATTTTTCCGCGGAAAATAACCAGTCCTCCGCAGCTCGTCGCATGTATTTCATTCATATTTTATATTCCGAAAGTGTAAATGCCGTGCCCCCATTTCTTTACGTATTATACGCTCTTTCATCCCTGTCGGCAACCGGCATCAGGCGCCTTCGGCAAACCAGGTATTGAACATTTCACCGGCAAGCGGCGCCGCTTTATAGACACCGTTGCCGCCGCCTTCCACGATCACGCTCACGACAATATCATTGTTACCGGTATTGGAGAATCCGACAAACCAGGAGTGTGCTTTATTTTCCGACACATCTCCGTATTCAGCCGTTCCCGTTTTTCCGATGATCTGATAAGCATTTGATGAAAGCTCACTCGCCGTACCGTACTGCGTAACGCCCTTCATCACGTTTTTCAGTGCGGATGCCTCATCCTCCGTCATGACACTGCCGTATGACTTCCGGTTCGCTCCGCTGATCGGAAGACCGTCCGAGCTTTTCACGCCGGCAACAAAATTCGGAAGCATCATGCTGCCGTCATTCCTGATGGCATCAGCGATCATGCACATCTGCATCGGTGTGGCTTCCGTATCGCCCTGTCCGATCGCCGTCTGCATGTACAGCGCTGTCACGGGATCACTGGTAAGGCTGAATGTACTCTGTGAATACGGCAGCAGGATGTCCATATCCCTGTTGAATCCCAGATCCTCCGCGGTCTGAATCAGGACATCCGGATCAATCATATTGACGGCCATATAGGCAAAGGCACAGTTGCAGGAATTCGCCATGGCCTGTTCAAAGTTCTCGGAGCCGTGCTGCTCATAGCCTGCGCAGTGAATCGTAAATCCGGAATCCTCATAGGTGCCGGTACAGTTATATGAAAAATTATCAAAGGTTCCGTACTGTCTGTAATACGCAAGTGCGGTCACCATCTTGAACGTCGATCCGGGCGGATAAAGGCCCTGCGTCGCACGGTTCAGCAGTTCTCCGCCGTCACTGTTGACCAGCGTATCCCAGTTGTCCTCGATGCTGTTCGGGTCAAATCCCGGATTGCTGTAATCCGTCAGTACGTCCCCGGTATCCGCATCCATGACAAAAATCGCCCCCGGCATGCTGCCCAGCAGATTCGCCGCCTCCTGCTGCATGGTGACATCCAGTGTCGTGATCAGATTGTCGCCGTCTTTCTTCTGCTCATCCAGATCGTTCTGAACCTGTGAAACCAGATTGGAATGCGACGTCGTCAGAACGCTGTTCTGTGCCAGTTCCAGACCGCTTCCCCCGTAGACCTGATAACCTACGGTGTGGGCAAAAAGCCCATTGTACGGATATACCCGCACCTCATTTCCGTCGCTGTCCGTCTGTGTCTCGGCCAGCACGCTGGTCCCGTCCGAGGCGTAGATCGAGCCTCTTGTCACCTGGGCTGCCGCCTCATCCTGACGCAGATTGTATGTATTATTCTGGTATTTTTCACTCTGTGTCACCTGAAACCAGACGATATAGGCAATCAGTCCGAAGAAAAGCATGAGGCTGATCATACCGACAATCCTGTATGGTCTAGTGATTGCGGAGCGCGAGGTCTTCTCTGGCCTGCTGTTCGATTTTTTCTGATAACTCATCACTGTCTCCTGAATTATTCTTCAGATCCTGAAAATATTCCTCACTGGTGCTGTCGCCGGTCTGCCGGCTCATATCATAGGTATTCGCCACATGGCGCCCGGCCTTTTTTACTTTTTTTCTGCTTCCGTCCGGAACGCTGCCGTCCGGATGCTGCTGAGCCTCTCCGTACGGCTGCTGACCGTAAGGCGCGCCTGTCTGACGGCCGTAGTAAGCGGCCCGCTGTTCCTCTTCTCTCCTTCTTCGCTGCTCCAGGCGGATCTCGTCATCCTCGTCCTTTCTCATGATATAAAGGCCCTGGACAATGGAGATCATGATAATGGTGCAGACCATGGAACTTCCGCCGTAACTGATCAGCGGGAGCGTAATGCCCGTCATCGGTATAAACTTGGTTGTGCCTCCGACGGTCAGGAATACCTGGAAGGCATATTCCGTGCCGAGGCCGATGGCCACAAGCTTGTAGAAAACCTTGTCAAGTCTGAGTGCGATATTGATGATGAGCAGATACAGTCCCATGCAGAGGAGCACAAGACAGATGCCGAACAGCACGCCGAACTCCTCGCAGATAGCCGCGAAGGTAAAATCCTCCGATGCCAGCGGAATCATATCAGGATTGCCCTGACACAGACCCGTGCCGAACCAGCCGCCGGCGCAGATGCCGAACAGCGCCTGGGCAAGCTGATATCCGCTACCCTCGTAATCACTGAGCGGATCCTTCCAGATTTCCACACGGACACGGACATGTTCAAAGAGATGATAGGCGACAACACAGGCACCCGCCATACCGCCGACGCCGACAGCCGCATAGGCAGGCTGCCTTGTCGCCACAACAACCATAACGATCCATGCGACGAAATAGATCAGTGCCGCGCCGAGATCCGCGGAAAGAGCGAGGATGCCGACATGAATCGCGGCCACAACGGTCACGGTGACAACCTGCTTAAAATCGGTCCGGTTCTGCAGCATGCCTGCCACAAAAAGCACAAAGGTGATTTTTACAAATTCGGAGAAAGCGAACGAAACACCGCCGATCGAGACGGACAGATTCGCACCTCCGGTGATCCGGCCGAGCATAAGAACCGCAGCCAGAAGAAGAATGCCGATAACCGCATAGGCCCAGGTCAGCTTCGAGACCCAGCGCACTCTTCTGATGAACACGGGAATAATGAAACAGATCATGGTAGCGCCCGCCGCAATGATAAACTGCTTTCTCGCCGTATCCATGTCCAGTCTCGACTGAATGACAATGCCGATCGAGAGCATCATGCACATCGTATTCAGAAGAATCAGCGATGCTCTCCTGTAGATGATCCGGTAAAGGATCTGCACAACAAGAATATAAACGATCATGCAGACCGGCATGATCAGCATCCACTCATCCTGCGTGCAGGCATACATGACACCGTAGCAGGTGATATTGAACAGGACCATCAGACCGATCTGCTTGCGCATGATCCGTCTTCTCGAAGTCTCATCCCTCCGGCGGAGCACCATGAACGTTTCCACGGTAAAAAATACCATGATCGCCAGAAGCACATATTTTGCAATCTGTGACAGAACTGTAGCCATAAATTTCTGATATCCTTCCTCTGACCCTGTGGTATGTGTCTTTATTCTACACCGCGGTGAAAATGGCCCCGCGTTGTTTTCATACCCGGTTTCTCACCAGGCTTCCGTTCGGGATCTTTCAGTGCCTCCGCAAAATCGCGCAGTACCCCTCCGGCTGTTTTCCCGTCTTCCGTCGTGAAATGCAGCCGCAGTTCACGGAAGCCGGCGTCCTCCACCTCGTTCAGGCAGGGAAGAAGGCTGGTCGGAAGACTGTTCCAGATGATGTTGTAGCAGGCGTCACAGCGGCAGTCGACCGGAAAAGAAGCTCCTTTTCTGTCCCTTAACACGGCGGTACCTGATGCATGATCGCAGTGACCTGTCGTCTTCTTCACGCAGTGCGTGCTGATCATCATCGGTACTCTTCCATAGATCACAAGCTCATTCTGTACCGCGCCGCTTTCCTCCAGCTCCCGGCGGTTCAGCTCCAGAGAAGCCGTAAAATGTTCCGCACCGAATCCCTCAAGGAAACGGCGCGCCCTGCTGTTCATCGTATACAGCCCGGAATCAGCGACCGCCATCCTCTCCAGTCCAAGCGACCGGAGCAGTGCAAACTCACCGATATTCCGCACAAGAATACCGCCGCGCCCGGTGTCCTTTCCTGCCATGTACTGGAGGTAGGATCTGATGTCATGCTGCACCTGCCCGCGGTTGTCCCTTCTCATGACAAAGGGAAGAACGAGCCGGAACACGCCGGCGTCAGCCGTGTGATTTTTCATGATGCGCCAGGGCAGATAATAACCGGTGACCTGTGACGAATCACGAACGGCCAGATACTGCGCTTCTCTCTCGCAGAGCACCCAGAGAGAACGCTCTTCCGTTTTCCATTCCGGAACCATGCTCTCTTCTGCGATATGCTCCGCTCTGATGCTTTCTTCAGCGATCCTCTGTGCCTCTGTTCTTTCTGCCTTACCGTCATCACCGGCCGTCACAGAGAACTCCGATGTGTCCTTATTGCCGGCCGGCCCGTCTGTGCGGAACTGTCTGTCGATTTCCTCTTCCAGAGACGCGAAGGCACGGTTTCTCAGTTCATTCAGGAACTTCATCGGAATGAACAGACCGTCATCTATTCTGATGTCCAGCGGCTGAAAATAAAAATCACTGCCGCCTGTTTTCTCCACCTGAGCACGGACGCGCTCTTCAGTGACGGGTGCCTTCTCCGCCTTCTGGACGACATCCGGAATGGTCACACAGGAGGCTGCCGTTCTCCCCTCGGGGTCCTGCCACGCGCATCTCAGTTCCGCACCCTTCTGAAGTGAAAGGCTCAGCGTGCCTGAAACCGGTGCCTGAAGATGATGCCTCATTTCCGGTGTCTTCAGTTCCTTACGGATCTTCTCCGTCAGCATCTGGGCAGGCTTCATTCTTTCTTCCGAAAGCTTATAGTTATGCACTGCCACAAGGTCGCGCCCGTTGTGATTTTTCAGGCAGCCGATACTGAACCCGTCCCTGTTGAACAGATCCATCAGCTTCTGTCTGTCCTCAGGGGATACCCTGTAGTTCTCCGTCCGTCCCTCCTGAAGCAGTTTCATGGCGCTGTCCATATACCTGCGGTAGACAGAGACTACGCCTGCCGTATATTCAGGCTTTTTCATCCTGCCTTCAATCTTGAAGGACATGACGCCGGCTTCCATCATCTCCGGCAGCAGATCTACCGCACACAGATCCTTCAGATTCAGAGGGTAATTTTCATCCTGGCGGTTCAGCCGTTTTCCGTTTTCCGTCACCTGAAAAGGGAGCCTGCACACACCCGCGCACCGGCCTCTGTTTCCGCTTCTTCCGCCGATCAGACTGCTCATCAGGCACTGGCCGGAATAGCTGTAGCACATGGCGCCGTGAACAAACGCCTCAATCTCCAGTCCGGTCCTGTCATAAATCTCCCGGATTTCCGGAAGCGTCAGTTCTCTCGCGGGAACGATCCTGACAGCGCCCGCCTCCGCCATCAGCGCGGCGCCGTAATAATCCGTGACGACCATCTGTGTACTGGTATGCAGGGGAAGAGAAGGAAACGCGCGGTGAAGCAGATCAAACACGCCGAAATCCTGAACGATCACACCGTCAAGGCCTTCTTCCGCCATCGGCGTGATCCAGGGAATCAGCTCTTCTTCCAGCTCATGATC
Source organism: uncultured Eubacteriales bacterium (assembly GCA_900319355.1). Classification (GTDB taxonomy): domain Bacteria; phylum Bacillota; class Clostridia; order Lachnospirales; family Lachnospiraceae; genus Bilifractor. Next base: position 30,279 of record ONOC01000007.1, read on the forward strand.
CTTCAGCAGGGTATTCACAGTCATATAGAGTTTTTTGCCGAGCCGGTGCGACAGACGGATCGCTTCCGTCAGCTGTTCCCTGTCGGGATTCTCGGCATAAGCCCTGGCACCGAACCGGTCGCCGCCGATGTAAACCGCGTCGGCACCTGCCATAAAGGCAGCGTACATGGCTTCCACGGACCCGGCAGGCGCCAGAAGCTCGCACTTCCTGATCACGACTCGTTACCTCTTCTGCCTCTGAGTTTCTCATTTTCTTTTTTCAGACGCTCGACTTCCATCTGCGCCGCGATCAGATCATGCTTCACATCGTAGGCATTCTGATCCTTGTTCTCAATATCCCGCTCCATGGAGTCCGCCTGTTCCTTCGCCTTGAAATAATCATCTGCGATATTCAGCGCAAGAAGCGTGGACTTCATGTCCTGGGTCAGATGGCCGTAACCGGCGGAAGCCTGAAGCTCAGAGATTTTGCTGTTCAGATAAAAAGCCACTCTCTGCAGATATTCCTCACTCTCGTAACCGCCGAGCGTGATCGCCTTGCCGTCGATCAGCACCTTAACCGAATGTTTTTCTGCCATAATTTATCTCCTGACTTTATAAAATCTACTGATTTTCGGGAACCGGATATCCCAGATGCCTGTAGGCCACCGGGGAGACCACCCGTCCGCCGTGGGTCCTGTTCATCAGTCCGTTCTTGATCAGAAACGGCTCGATGACGTCCATGATGGTTCCGGCGTCTTCACCGACGGCGGCAGCCAGCGTCTCCAGCCCGACCGGACCGCCGTTAAATTTCTCAATGATAGTTCTCAGGATCATCCTGTCCGTCTGATCCAGTCCCATCCTGTCAACCTCAAGAAAATCAAGCGCCATGGAAGCCACCTTATCGGTGATTTTTCCGTCATAGCGTACCATGGCAAAATCTCTGACCCTTTTCAGCAGCCGGTTGGCGATTCTCGGCGTGCCGCGCGACCGTCTGGCGATCTCCGTCGCGCCCTGCGGGTCGATTTTTACGTCAAGAATCTTCGCCGAATGCGTGATGATCTCCGCAAGCTCTTCTGTCGTGTAAAATTCCAGATGCTCGATCACGCCGAAACGGTCCCGTAAAGGAGCGGTCAGAAGACCGGCCCTCGTCGTTGCGCCGACCAGCGTGAACTTCGGAAGCTCCAGGCGGATTGACCGGGCGGAGGAGCCTTTGCCGATCATGATATCGATCGCATAATCTTCCATGGCAGGATACAGCACTTCTTCGACCTGACGGTTCAGCCGGTGGATCTCGTCGACAAAAAGGATATCCCCTTCCTGCAGACCGTTCAGGATGGCCGCCATCTCCCCCGGCTTTTCAATGGCCGGTCCGGAGGTCACCTTCATATGCGTGCCCATCTCATTGGCGATGATGCCGGCCAGGGTTGTCTTGCCGAGACCCGGCGGGCCATAGAAGAGAACGTGGTCCAGCACGTCATTCCGCCGTTTGGCGGCTTCGATATAGACCCGCAGGCTGTTCTTTGCGTGCTCCTGTCCTATATATTCATCCAGGGTCTGCGGACGAAGGGATTTTTCAACCGGTTCGTCCTCTTCCCGGACTTCTGTCTGTATGATTCTTTTCTCCATTCTTTCTTCCTGTCAGATACTTATGTCTGTAAAAATCACTGTCAGAACTAAATTCAGAAACTCAGCTTCTGCAGTGCGGCCTTCAGCACAGCTTCGGTATCCATATCCGGCGTGATGTCGGCCTTCTTCACGGCCTGCAGGGCTTCTGTCCCCGAATAGCCGAGCGCCGTCAGCGCCTGAACCGCCTCATCCGCCGCCGTTCCGCCGCCTGCGGAAGCGGAAGCACCCTGTGAGGATCCGTGCTCGAGCTTCTTTTCGAACGCGTCCTCAAGTTCAAATTTATCCTTCAGTTCAAGGACAATCTTCTGCGCCGTCTTTTTACCGACGCCCGGTGCCTTTGCGATTGCCGCGGCATCATCCGCAAGAACGGCAAATCTCAGACTGTCGCTTCCCAGCGCACCCAGAACGGACATGGCACCTCTGGGACCGATACCGCTCACATTCAGAAGAAGCTTGAATACCTCGAGGTCATCTCGGGTAAAAAATCCATAGAGAGCCAGTGCATTCTCTGACACGGAAAGATAGGTGTAAAGTTTGATCTCATCGCCCGTGTGAACATCTCCGCTGAGGAGACTGCCCGGCACAAAAATCTCCCAGCCTACGCCGTGATTGTCTATAATAAGACTGTCTTCCGTTATTTCGTCTATGGTGCCACTGATAAAACCAAACATATTGTGATCCTCTGTTTTCTGGCATACTTATGTTTGATTTTAGCACCTTTTCGTATATTATGCTATAGAGGATGAAGCGCGTTCCGCAGCGCCGCCTTTCAGGTGAGAATGGCCGCCGGAGATACACGGCGAATGTGACCGGAGCGAAAAGGGTGATGCATCCGAAGCTTTCTGTAATATAACGGCAGAATGACGACGGATGATTCATAATATGCTTAAAATAGATGATAAAAATTAAGAAAGGACGCTGTGAATGATCTTCAGAAAAGAACAGGTGACGGGCGAGGCGGAGAATCATCTCTCGGATTACGCGGGTTCTTCCCCGGTCTGTCTTTTTGATATTGAAACAACGGGACTGTCGAGACGCGGCACGAGTCTGTATATGATCGGCGCCATCTCACGGGAAAATGACCGGTGGATGCTCAGACAGTGGTTCCTGGATTCCCCCCTGGAGGAAAAGGTTCTTCTGAAGGATTTTTCGGCCTTCCTTTCTGAAATCAGAGAGAGAAATTCGGAACAGCCGGTGCTTGTCCATTTTAACGGTGACACGTTTGACATACCGTATGTCCGGTATAAATGTTCCGTTTACCGGCTTCCGGATCCTTTTGAGGGCTTCGGTAATACAGATCTGTTCCGGCGGCTCAGCCCGTACCGCAGTATTTTCGGTCTGACGAAGATGCGTCAGAAGGATCTGGAACAGTTCTGCGGCGTTTCCCGTCAGGATGAGATGGACGGCGGCAGACTGATCGATGTATATAAGGAGTTTCTTGAGTCGAAGGACAGAGCGCTGGAGGAGCTTCTGTTTCTGCATAATCACGATGACGTGACCGGTATGGCCGGCCTGCTTCCGCTTCTTTCGGTGCCGGATTTTTTCGAGAACAGACCGGAAAATTTCCGTGCTGAACAGGCGGACGATGTCCTGCGTTTTTATCTCAGGCCCCGCCGTGATTTTCCCTCTTCCGTCTCAGAAAAAATCTTCCCCATGACCGCACGGTTTGTGAAATCGAAGAACCGCCATGCCGGGCGGGGGAATCAGGATCCTGTCAATCCGGATTCTCCGGCGGTGCCCGGGCTGCAGCTTGAGCTGAAGGGCGAGGAGCTGCTGCTTACGGTTCCTCTGGCAGCAGGCACCATGAAGCACTTTTTCCGGGATTATAAAAATTATTATTACCTTCCCGAAGAGGATCAGGCCATCCATAAGGATATTGCCGTCTATACAGACCCGGATCACAGGGAGAAGGCAAAACCAGCCACCTGCTACCAGAAAAAAGAAGGGATCTTCTGTCCTGAGCTCTCTGAACAGATTGAGCCTGTCTTTTACACGGACTACCGTTCCTGGCCGCCGTACTTTATGCCGGAGGAAAGCTTTCTCTCGGACGGTGAAGCTGTTGCCGGCTATCTGTCGGAGATCCTGTCTCTGTTTCTCAGATGATCACGGCAGAAAAGCCTGAATAAAAAGCAATCTCAGATGATCAGGTAAGAAAAGCCTGATTAAAAAGCAGTCTCAGGTGATCAGGTAAGAAAAGCCTGAATTAAAGCAAGAGGAGATTTCCCTGCCGGGAAATCTCCTCTGTTATTTTCGTACCTGTATTCTTTTCGAAGGCAGACGCTTATTCAGCGTCGCTTCCCTCTTCTTCCTGATCCTTCTCTTCAGCTTCCTTATCAAGCTCAAGTGCCTTCATGCTGAGGCTGATCTTGCGCTCATCTGCGTTGAAGTCAACGATCTTTGCCGTGATTTCCTGGCCGGTCTGCAGTACATCAGACGGCTTGTTGACATGCTCTCTGGAAATCTGACTTACATGAAGCAGTGCATCGATGCCGGGCTCAAGCTCTACGAAAGCACCGAAATCTGTCATGCGGGCAACCTTGCCGGTAACGATGGTGCCTGCTGCGTATCTCTCAGGCGCTGTGATCCAGGGGTTCTGATCCTCAAACTTCAGGGACAGTGCGATACGGTCACCCTTGATGTCCTTGATGAGAACTTTGATCTTGTCGCCTACGGAAACGATGGACCTCGGATTGTCTACGCGTCCCCAGCTCATCTCGGAGATATGAAGCAGTCCGTCTGCGCCGCCCAGATCGATGAAAGCACCGAAATCTGTGATGTTCTTAACGGTTCCTTCTACGATATCGCCTACATGGATGCGCTCGAACAGGGCTTTCTGTGCTGCCTTCTTCTGTGCCACAACCAGCTGCTTGCGGTCGCCGATGATTCTTCTTCTGCGGGGATTGAACTCAATAACCTTAAACTCGATCTCCTGATCCATATATTTGTTGAGATCTCTCTCATACGTATCGGATACAAGACTTGCCGGAATGAATACTCTGGCGCCTTCAACATTGACGCTCAGTCCGCCATTCAGAACACGGACAACTTTTGCCTTGAGGACTTCGTCATTCTCGAATGCCTCTTCAAGCTTCTTATTGCCCTTCTCGGCTACAAGTCTCTTATAGGTAAGAAGAACAGTGCCTTCACTGTCGTTCATCTTCATTACCTTGACTTCCATCTTGTCGCCTGGCTTAACGACGGTTGTTAAATCGAGCGAATTATCGTTGGAATATTCGTTCCTCGTGAGAATACCGTCTGCCTTTGTCCCGATGTTCAGAATGATCTGATCAGGCTTAACTTCAATAACTGTTCCTTCAACAACTTCACCATTGTGAACCGTCTTGAATGACTCGTTCAGCAGCTTCTCAAATTCGTTCTCTTCAACATTCATTTCTTCTGACATTTAATGTAACCTCCTCAATTATACTTTTTGGAGTAGATGCTCCAGCTGTGATACCTACGCAAGAGAAAGATTGAAAAGGTTTCATATCCAGATCAACAAGTGTCTCAATGAAGTAAGTATGCGCGCACTCTTCGCTGCATATCTGATACAGCTTCTGTGTGTTCGAACTATGCCTGCCTCCAATGACAACCATAGCATCTACTTTTGACGCGATCTCGCGCGCCTCTGTCTGCCGCTTGTCAGTAGCGCTGCAAACAGTATTATTAACATTACAACTATATTCCTTTTTCCTGAAAATAGCAACAACATCTTCGAATTTTGTATGATTGTATGTCGTCTGCGCGACAAGAACCGCCTTTTTTCCGGCGGGGAGTGTCAGCTTCTCCATTTCGTCCGCGTCTCTGACCACATGGACCTCTCCGTCCGTCCATCCCATGATGCCCTGCACCTCGGGATGGTCCGGATCACCGGCGATAATCAGTACCTTTCCGGTTTTTCCGGCATCTTCAGCGATCCGATGGATTTTTTTCACAAAGGGACAGGTTGCATCCACGATATCGGCGCCGCTTTTCTCCATGATCTCCTGAATTCTTCTCGGCACGCCGTGTGACCTGATGATGATGGTGCCCTCGTGGATTTTTCCAAGCTCTTCCTCGGACCGGATGACCCGTACGCCTTTTTCAGCAAGGGAACTGACCACCTGCTCGTTGTGGATGATCGGACCATAGGTGTATACCGGCTTCCGTCCGTTCTTAATCTGATTTTCCACCTCTTCGACCGCGCGCTGTACGCCGAAGCAGAATCCCGCGCTGTCCGCTACAATGACCTTCATCAGTATTTTTTCCTCTTTTCTTTCATGCTCATGATCAGATCATACAGAAAAGAACCCGTCTTGCCAACCGCAGGATATTCATCGGCGCCGATCTCCA
>ONOC01000076.1 GCA_900319355.1 uncultured Eubacteriales bacterium
AGCTTCATCAATATCTATTGTCCAGTCCGGAATTTTGTTTTCCTCAGCAAAGGCCTGAGTTCTTACTGCATTTCTTCCCACTATCCATGTTACCTCATGTCCTAGGCTGCGGATCGCAGATAAGTGCGTGCGTGCAATGAAGCCGCCGCCTGCAATTATTATTTTCATAGGTTTCTCCATAATTGATACACGTGCCTTAAGAATATGAATATCTGTCTTATGCTCATGGTCCTTGGACTGAAGAACAATGGCTACTCAGGTCTTGCCAGCAGCGGAAGTATAAGTTCTCTGAAATCAGGATACTGTTCGAGCAGTACTTCAGTCCCGTCTTCATAATCCGAATCTTCATAGCCCGGTGCCATCGTGGTTCCGAGCAGAGCAAAATCATTTTCATCATCTGATACCACCCTGACTCCCTGCCAGCATCCGCGCGGTACCATAGCGGTCACAGTCTCTCCACCGGCTATGTCATGACCGAGTCTTTCAGTATATCCCGTTCCGTCAGGACACAGAACCAGCATCTCACATGGCGCACCCATGTAGAAATGCCATATCTCATCAGTTGCAAGACGGTGCATCCGGGATACAGATTTACCGGTCAGCATGTACAGTATTGAACCGTACAGGTCATGCGGACCTTTCCGCCCTTCCAGCTGCCCTTCCGGGATCTTCTCATCACTTCTGAACATCGCTTTCCACATACCGCCTTCGACATCTAGCGGTATCATGCTGAAGTGACTGATAATATCTTCTTTTGTTATTTTGCCCATGATCGTAATTATTGTTTTGCAGCAGTTCTCTGACTACCTGCCTTTTCAAAGCAAGTGATCCTTCAACTGAATTGTAACAGCATCCGCAGCTGTTGACAAAAGAAACTGCTGAGTTGTGATAATCCCCTCATTGTGATATCGTAACTATGTATGGATACGCACTGACAGGCAGTGCATACAGGATAAAAAAACAGAAAGGAGTGCATGACAATTTACGGAAAGTCATGCGATCACAGGGTATGGATGTAAAAGGAATACTCAGCCATGTTGACCACACACTGCTCAAGCAGACAGCAACATGGGAGGACATAAAGCAGATAGTAGACGATGGTATCAAATATGAGACCGCATCGGTATGCATCCCGCCTTCATATGTAGGGCAGGCTGCTGAATATGCAGCAGGCAGAGTAAAGATCTGCACAGTAATCGGATTCCCTAACGGATACAACACAACAGCAGTCAAGGCATTCGAGACAGGCGACGCTATAGACAACGGAGCTGATGAGATCGACATGGTCATCAACCTCGGATGGGTCAAGGACGGCAAGTGGGATGAGCTCGAGCATGAGATCAGAACACTCAAGGAGATCTGCGGAGACCACATCCTCAAGGTCATCGTTGAGACATGCATGCTGACTGATGAAGAGAAGGCTAAGATGTGTGAGATCGTTACTTTCGCAGGAGCAGATTTCATCAAGACATCTACAGGCTTCGGAGGAGGCGGTGCTACATTTGAGGACATCGAACTCTTCTCAAAGAACATCGGAGAGGGTGTAAGGATGAAGGCTTCCGGCGGCATCGCAGGACTCGATGATGCAGAGAAGTTCCTCGAACTCGGAGCAGACAGACTCGGCACCAGCCGCATCGTCAAGGCTGTAAAAGAGCTCGAAAAATAACTGCCCGCGGTTATATCGTCAACCGGTGAAATGAGGCAAACAGACCGTTAAAACGGACGGTTTTGAAATAATATTATAAAAATCGTAATTAAACTATATAGTTTTACGAACGTAAGGAGCAAATTATGATCGATTATACAGAAGGAGCGGGGTACGAATACCACATCCATGTCCGTCCCGGTCAGGTCGGACGATATGTGATTCTTCCGGGCGATCCCGGACGCTGTGCGAAAATCGCCTCCTGTCTGGACAACGCGGAAAAAATCGCCGTGAACCGCGAATTTGAGACCTGGACAGGTACGCTGGACGGCGAGAAAGTCAGCGTGACTTCCACCGGCATCGGCGGGCCGTCCGCCGCGATCGCCATGGAGGAGCTGGTTCACTGCGGCGCGGATACCTTCATCCGCGTGGGCACCTGCGGCGGCATGCAGATCGATGTGACGGGCGGAGACCTGATCGTGGCGAGCGGCGCCGTCCGGATGGAAGGCACGTCAAAGGAATATGCGCCGCCGGAGTATCCGGCCGTGGCCGATTTCAGCGTCGAAAAAGCGCTGGCGGAAACGGCAGAGGAGCTGGGCTTCCGGAGTCATGTGGGTGTGGTTCAGTCGAAGGATTCCTTTTACGGCCAGCATGAGCCGGAAAAAAAGCCCGTCGGCTATGAACTGATCAGCAAGTGGGACGCCTGGGTGAAATGCGGCTGTCTCGGATCCGAGATGGAATCTGCCGCGCTTTTTATTGTCGGCAGCACGCTCAGAGTGCGCGTCGGTTCGGTACTGCTGGTGCTGGCCTGCCAGGAGAGAGCCAGAGCCGGCCTTCCCAACCCGCAGGCCCATGATACCGGACAGGCGATCCGCACCGCCGTGGGCGCCATAAGGAAGCTGATCGCGGAAGACCGGAAGAAACAGGAATAAGCTCCGGTCTGCAAAAAAAACAGGACAGAACCGTCAGGAAATCAGGCGGAAGAAACTGACGGAGGAAAATCAGGTACAGAAAAAAACGGAGGCCGTCTGTATGGAAGTGAATACAGATAAGAAAGCAGAACCGTCGGGGGACATCCCGGAGACAGTCGGAAGAGACGATGAAGAGCGGCTTGCCCGTGAAGCCATGGCCGTCCGTCTGCATGCCTATGCACCGTATTCGCACTTTTTTGTGGGTGCCGCCCTGCTCGGCAGCGACGGAAAAATCTACACAGGCTGTAATATAGAGAATGCTTCATATCCTGCGGGCATCTGCGCAGAGCGGAGTGCATTCGCCTCGGCGGTCAGCGCCGGGTGCCGCCGCTTCCTTGCCATCGCCATCGCCGGCGGGCCGGAGGATAAGGACAGGGCTTCCGGCAGAACTGCAGTGCTGCCCGAATGTCCGCCCTGCGGGATATGCCGCCAGTTCATGAGAGAATTCTGCGGAAACCGTTTTCCTGTGATCCTCGTCACATCGGAAAAACAGTTTCGCACCGTTACCCTGGGTACACTGCTGCCGGACAGCTTCGGTCCGGATGTCCTCTCGTTATAAGTTTTCGAATCCTGTTACAGTCCAGACGTCCGCCAGAGCCGCCGGGGCCACGGAACACATGGAGACTCCCGGGCCGAGACCTCCGCAGGCGCCGGTGGTTGGCGAGGACGAGCGAAGCGATGACCGAGCTTACCACCGCTGCGCCGAGGACAAGCGAGAGCGCGTCGAGGCCGGAAGTCTCCATGTGTGACCGTGGCTGACAATGTGTGAACCGTAATGAATCCTGTAATAATTTCGTAATAAAGGGTGGTCCCTGTTCGTTTTCAGTAGTATAATGGATGCGTTCCTCTTTTCAAAGGGAGGGACGCATTCTTACTGAATACAGTATGAGTCCGTCGCATGCCAGAGGCGGACTGAACACCCGAAGGGTGCGCAAGGCCGACTGTGGCATCTTGTATGATATAGATGTTTACATGGCAGGCAGCAGGTATTCAGTATGACAGAAGGAACAGGAGACAGCTTTATTTATGAAAAACAGGAAATTAATGAACAGAGGAATAAAATTTTCAGCCGTGGCACTGGCCGCCGTGATGACGCTTCAGCCGTCGGTGGTTATGGCCGCTGGGAATACATCTTCGGCATCAGCCAGTGATGTTTCTTCGTCAGAAGTTGCGGCAGAGAACGGAAGCAGCGCTTTATCGGCAGATACATCCTCTTCTTCACAGAGTACATCAGCTTCATCAGGAAGCAGTGCTTCATCAGGGAGCACGTCATCAGGGAGCACGTCATCAGGAAGTACCTCTTCAGGAAGCGGTACGGCTTCGGACAGCAGTGGTACGTCGGGAACTTCATCGGGAAGTTCTTCATCCGACAGCACTTCGTCGTCCGACAGTACGGCTTCTTCATCCGACAGTTCTTCAGATGACGCATCTTCGAAGTCAGAATCATCCGATGGAAAAAAGACGGACAGTTCTTCTGAGGATCACAGCAGTTCCGCCGATACAGCGAAACGCAGTGATGATGAAAAGAAGACGGATGCCGGTGACAGCGGGAATCAGAACGCTGAGCAGGGAACAGAGAAGTCTTCCGTGATGAATCTGTCACAGGATGATGCGTCTGAAGAGGCACAGAAGGAAAACGAAGACAGGCCGGAACAGACGAACAGCCAGCTGATCGCACAGCAGCACATCGTCAATGTGGCTCCGGTGGAAAAAAATTACAGATTTTATCTCGTGGACAAAAATCCGGCCTTTGCCGTGGAGGATACGGCTGTTCTTCAGGAAATGAAGGATGATGCCGCACAGGCAGGAACGCTCAGCAGAAATGACGTGGTCTATATTCTCGGAGACCTGAAGAACGGCTGGTATTACGTCGAGTCCGGCACGGTGCGCGGTTTTATCCGCGCGGAAAAGCTGACGGATGCGGCAGCAACGCAGAAACTGATCGAACAGTATCAGAATCATGCGGCACGGGTATCGCGGCTGACGGGAACGACGGTCAGTGCGGAAAGCTATTACCGCTGTGCGGCGGCAACGGTTCCGGTCAGAGAAAACGCTGCCGCCATGTATTCCCTCGCCACAGTCTACGACCGTGTGGTGGCAAAGAATGATGCCGTGACCAAGGATGTCACCGGCGGTCTCAGGGTTCATGACGCCATGCGCAGCGACGCGTCAGAAGTCGGTGTTCTGGAAGCCGGGGATCTTGCCTATATCCTTTCGGAGTGCGGAGACTGGGCGTATATTGAATCTGGCGACGTGCGCGGATTTGTCAGGGAACGCTATCTGAAGACCGGTGCGGAGGCGGCCGCGGTGATTCAGGAAAAGGGCGGCGAGGACAGCATGTCCGTCGCTGAAGAAACGGTCAGCCCGGAGGACAATGCGGCCTTCTATTACATGACGAGCTCGATCAAAGAGGGAACGGCGGAAAATCCTGTCCGCAAGGCACTTCTGCAGACGGCGGAAAGCTGCGTCGGCAATCCGTATGTATGGGGCGGCACGAGCCTGACAAACGGCTGCGACTGCTCCGGATTTGTTCAGACCCTGTACGGCCTGTACGGTATTTCTCTTCCCAGAGTAGCTGAACAGCAGGCCGGTGCCGGAACACAGATTCCGGTCAGCGAGGCAGAGCCGGGAGACCTGATTTTCTTTGCCAAGAACGGATATGTCTATCATGTGGCGATCTGCTCGGGAGACAATACGACGATAGAGGCCTATAATTCACAGATGGGCATTATCAATAACACCCTTGATACGGCACATGCCGTGTGGGCTGTCAGGGTACTGGACAGCTGATCCATACAGAACATGAGGGAGCCTGCAGCAGAGCGGCTGCAAAAATCGCCTGCTGCGGGCTTTTCCTGTGTACGGCGGAGACTTATTAAAGCCGGTACCGGAAAATATATATCATCGGAGGTGAGTCTATGGTACGGAAGGAACAGATTGAAATGGTAGACGGTCTTGCCGGAGGCAGGGGCACCGCAAAGGTCTGCCATATTGTTTCCAGGGATGAACTGAACGGACACGGAAGGATGTATGCACGCGTCATCCTGCCGCCGGGTGCGAGCGTCGGCTGGCATCAGCACAAACATGACACAGAGCCCTACTATATCCTGAAGGGACATGCAGATTTTATCGACAATGATCACAGCGTGACGCATGTGGGACCGGGGGATGTATGCCTGATCCGCGTGGGTCAGTTCCACAGCCTGGAAAACAACAGCGATGAAGAGGTGGAATTTATGGCGCTGATCTACAATGACAAGGGATACCTGAATGACCGCATGAAATTTTATGACGAAGGATGAGACATTTATGCGAAGAACGAAAATTATCTGCACCATCGGACCGGCAAGTGAAAAAGAAGAGACGCTGAAGGAAATGTGCCGCGCGGGGATGAATGTCGCAAGACTGAATTTTTCCCACGGAACGCATGAGGAACATCTGCAGAAAATCAAAACGATCAAAAAGGTCCGTAAGGAGCTTGGCGTGCCGCTGGCCATCATGCTTGATACGAAAGGACCGGAATACCGGATCGGCGTTTTTGAGCATCACAAAGTGACGCTTGAGGAGGGACAGAAGTTCACCTTTACGACAGATGACGTGGAGGGAAATGAACATATTGTTTCCGTGAGCTACAAGGGTTTTGCGGATGATCTGGAGCCCGGGGATACCATTCTGGTGAACAACGGACTTGTTGTCTGCGAGGTCACGGCGGTCAGCGGTGCCAATGTGGAGACGGTCGTCAGGGCCGGAGGCGTGCTCTCGGACAGGAAGAGCATGAATTTCCCGGGGAAACTGCTGAAGAATGACTTCCTCAGCGAGCAGGATAAAGCTGACCTGCTTTTCGGCATTGAAAATGATGTCGACTATGTGGCGGCCTCTTTTGTGTCGACCAGAGAAGATGCGCAGGCCATGAGAGATTTTCTGGACGCGAACGGCGGTTCGGGCATCGATATCATTGCGAAAATTGAGAACCGTTCCGGCGTGAAGAATGTCAGAGAAATTTCCGAGGTGGTCGACGGCATCATGGTGGCACGCGGCGACCTGGGCGTGGAAATTCCCTACATGGAGGTGCCGTCGGTACAGAAGGAGATTGTCTCCAAGTGCCGTCTTCTCGGCAAACGTGTCATCATTGCGACCGAGATGCTGGAGTCGATGATCACCAACATCCGCCCGACCAGAGCGGAAATCTCCGATGTCGCAAACGCCGTGTATGACGGGGCATCCGCCATCATGCTTTCCGGAGAGTCAGCCGCCGGCAGATATCCGGTGGAAGCCGTGCGGACCATGGCGGAGGTTGCGGAATATACCGAGCAGCACATCAATTATGAGCGCCGGTTCAAGACGACGGAATTTATCACAAAGAACAACCTCGATGCCATTTCGCATGCGACCTGTTCGATGGCGATTGATGTACATGCGAAATGCATTGTCGTGAGCTCCCAGAGCGGCATGACCGCGCGTATGGTCAGCCGTTTCCGCTGTCCGACGCAGATCATCGGCATGACCACCTCCCGCAAGGTGTACAACAAGCTGGCACTCAGCTGGGGCGTGCTTCCGATCCTCTGTGAGCAGTTTGATTCCATCGATGTGCTGTTCTATCACGCCATCCATCAGGCGCAGGAGCTGCTCAGCCTGAAGGAGGGGGACAACGTTGTTCTTACCGGCGGCCAGATCAGCGGCGGCAGAGGCAACACCAACATGATTAAAGTAGAGACGGTCAGAAAGAAAACCTGCTGAACAGATTTTTTGCCGGCCGCCGTCCTGAAAATGACAGAAACCGCGTTTTCTTTCAGAGAAGATGCGGTTTTTTCTGTGCTTTCCGGATGAATCCCGGGGGATGATGATGACGGGTTGAGTCATGATATCGGGCAGAGTGATGGATCGGGCAGAGTAAAGATATCGGGCAGTGTAATGATATCGGGCAGAGTGATGAATCGGAGAAAAATGAAAAAATCTCCGGGAAAGACTTGCATTTTAATGAACAAATGATAATATATTCATATGAATAGAAATTCATTTGTTCGGGAAATCAGAGCCCGGACAGTGATGAGATCCGATCAGGGAAATCTGATGAAGCCGGAAGCCGCTCGGGCGCATGAACCGGTGCCCTGCCACAGCGGCCCGTATCGGCATAACGTTCAGAGAAAAATGTATCAGAAGAACCGGAGGAAATATGGCGGAGACATACAGCAGAAAGCAGATAGAACATCTGGTGGCGAATATCTCGGAGACGGAGCTCAGCGATCTGGCGGAGCTGTTCAAGATTTTCGGGGATTCGACAAGGATCAGGATTCTGTATGATCTTTTTGACAGAGATAAGAATGTCACGGAGATCTGCGAGGATCTGGAAATGAACCAGTCGGCGGTCTCTCATCAGCTGAAGATCCTGAAGACATCCAAGCTGATCACCGCGCGCCGGGAAGGCAAGGCCATGGTCTACGCGCTGGCGGATGAACATGTGAAGACTATCATTGCGATGGGCAAGGAACATATCGAGGAGTAGCATCGCCGGCGTCAGTAAGCCGGTGTTATACAGCAGCGTGATGCTGACCTTGGCATATGGTGTTACAGAAAACAGATGATCATGAATGATCACAAAAAGGAGGATCAGAGATGAAAAAGAAATTCAAATGCGAGATCGACTGCGCAGCCTGCGCACAGAAGGTGGAGGATGCCATCAAAAAGATTGACGGCGTGAATGACGCGAAGGTTAATTTCATGATGAACAAGATGACGCTCGATGCGGATGACAGCCGGTTCGACGAAATTCTGGATGAGTGCATCAGCACCGGACAGAAAATCGAGCCTGACTTCAAAGTATACAGATAACCGGGAACAGAAATCTGAGGGAAGAGTGAGGAGATTTACATGTCTGACAGTCTGAATAAAGAACTCCGCAGCATACTGATCGCGCTGGCGATTT
>ONOC01000110.1 GCA_900319355.1 uncultured Eubacteriales bacterium
CGCAGAAGCAAGAAGCAAGTTCGGCTATTCCGACGACTTTGCAAGCTATACGCTCTGCGAGGCGATGCGTGTTCATTTTGAGTCAAAGGGCGTCGGCCCGCTCATCTTCATCAATGTGCTGGACCCGGCGAAGCATAAGGCCGACAAGGCGGGATCGATCACGAAGAAGCCGGAGAACGGAGTCGTGACAATTCCGGAGGCGGAAAGCATCATTCAGGACACCGTTGTTGTGAAGTCCGGAGAGGTCGAGAAGAAAAGGGGAACTGACTTCTCCCTGTCCTACAGTATCGATCGGAAGACCCTGACCCTGACGGAGCTGTCTCACGGCGCGCTTGGTACGACGGACCTGACCATCACGTACAGTACGGTTGACCCGTCCAAGGTGACGGCCGAAGACGTGATCGGTTCGACGGACGGCATGGGCCTCAATAAGGGCGTGTATGCACTGATCAGCGTCTATCCGCTGACCGGCTATACCCCGTCCTTTGTGGTTGCACCGGGCTTCTCTTCCATCCCGGCTGTTCATGCTGCGATGGCAGCAAACACGAAGAAGATCAACAAGCACTGGGATGCTTACATGTTCGTTGATCTCCCGATTGTGACGACTGATGGAACCGCAGTCACGCTTGATACCGTCAAGAAGTTCAAGGACGCGAACGGCTACAACAGGGAGAACGAGACCGTTTATTTCCCGATGGCGAAGGGGACGGACGGAAAGAAGTACCATCTCTCCGTGTTGGCTGCCGCGAACTTCCAGGAGCTTCTTCTTGCGCAGGATGGGATTCCGTATCGCACGGCAAGTAACACGTCTTGCAGCGCGATTGAGAACCTGTACCTTGGCGAAGCTTACGAGGATCGCGTGTGTGACGACGCTGTGATCAACGAGAAGCTGAACAAGAACGGAATTGCCAGTGCGGCTTACATCGGCGGACGCTGGGCTATCTGGGGCGCGCACAGCGCGGATTATGACCAGTCGAACGGAACAGATATCAACGTCGCAGAGACGAACCGGATGATGCTGTACTACATCAGCAATGACTTCCAGGCCCGCCGGATGCTCGACATTGACAAGCCGACCACGCCGAACGACATCAAGACCATTGTCTCTGAGGAACAGGCACGTCTTGACGCGCTGCTGAATATCGGTGCGCTGATCTATGGTCAGGTTTCCGCAGATTCCAGCGCAGACGCAAAGAGTGATCTTCTGGACGGCGACTTCACGTTCTCATTCAATGTCACGACAACACCGCTTGCGAAGTCGATGACAGCCATTGTCAGCTGGACAGATGACGGTTTCATCACCTATTTTGCGGACAGCGAATCTTGAGAGAGGAGATGAGAGCAGATGCCGAAGAAAGTATATAACAACGTTGAGGATCATCGACTCATTGACGGTGGCGCGATTGTAGAAGATGTCACGAAGGTCGGTCTTCCGACCATTTCCCACCCGACGGACAAAATTTCTTCTTCCGGTATGGTGATGGACGTGGATATGCCGGATATCACCCATCTGGAAGCGATGGAGTACACGATCACGCACAACAACGGCGTGAACAGTGACCGCCTCGGGGTTCCGGGACTCCACCATCACGAGTTCCGGACCGTCCGCCAGCGCTACAACGTCGCAGGTGGTGCAATCGAGCACGAAAGCGTCAAGTATCGTCTGGTCGGTGTCCACACCAAAACCCAAAAAGGCGACATTGAGACCGGATCGCCTTACGGCAGCACCGACACGTACTCCTGCCTCCGGTACGAGGAAGAAGTAAACGGGAAAGTGGAAACGGTGATTGACGCGATGGCGGGCGTCATCATGTACAACGGCAAGACATACACGGATGTCGTGCAGAACATGCTGAAATAACCATTCTGGAAAAGCGGGTCCTTCGGGGCCCGTTTTTTGATAAGGAGAACACATGGGAGCAGAAGCGGAGAAGGACGGGAAAACGCCAGTGGAAGAAACCGCTCTGAAAAGTGCGAAGGAAGTCGCGGAAGAGCTGAAGAACCGGATGGAAGAGGCAAAGAAGCGGAGTGCGGACGCGCTGGAAGCCATCAAGGACGGCCGCGGGGTTCTGGAACTGGAAACACCGATTGAAGCAGGCGGCGAGACGCTGGAATCCCTTTCCTACGATTTTACGAAGCTGACCGGACTTGACTATATCGACGCTATGGACAGCGACGGGAGCGCAACACAGACTTACCGGATCACATATCGTCAGTCTCTGGCCCTTTTCGGAAAAGCCGTATCGAAGGAGATGGAAGCGCTCGACATGCGCGACATTCTTGAGCGGATCGGAATGACCGACGCGTTGGAGGGGATACAGCTTGCAATGCTTTTTTTCAACTCTGCGACGCGTGCCGGCCGGATGCGTATCTTGAAAAAGTAATTGAAGCAGGCATGGTCACGCACACGTCGATCACAGACCTATTGACACTGACAATCCGGCGTTTCCACCACCTGTACGGGACTATCTGCCGGGTGATTCAGAGACGAAACCGGGGTGAGTAATCATGAACCTTTTCTACCAGGGCGCCGATATCACAGATGACGTGGTAATTGATTCTCTGACGGTTGGAGACCACGCATGGAAGAAGAGTGACAGCCTGGAAGCCGTTTTCGAGAATGCAGGAAAATGGTACAGCTGGGGGCCAAAAAAGGGAGACCTGATCTCCGTCACGGACAATGGCTATGACAGTGGCGCGATGTATGTCTCCGACATTTTCCCGGGGGATGGGAAGTTCCGGATCCTGGCTTCGTCTATCCCGTTTGAAGCGCGGAACCGTGGCTTTGAAAGTTTCTATAAGCAGACTTCCGGAGCTATCCTGAACCGCTGCGCGGCGGAATCCGGCATGAGCGCGGAGGCATACGGCCTCAGCCTTGGTCTTCCGGTGACTTACATCACACGGGAGAACGAAGGATGCGCCGCGTTTCTTGCGCGCTATCTGGAAATGGAAAATGCTGTCCTTAAATGCGAGAACGGAGCCTATAAGGCAATCGGAGTCCTGTACGCACAGGAGCGGCCCGCCGCCAAGCAGATCGAGCTTTATTCCAGCCAGAGGGGCTTTCAGTACATCCGGGAAGGAGCTCGCTATAAGTCCGTGACAGTCGAGACGCCCTATGCGTCTGCGACTGCCTGGGACTCCGATGACGACGCAACGGAAACCCTTATCCTTCATTCCCTTCCCGCGATGACGAACGCAGAGGCGGGGCGCTGGGCGCGCGGAAAGCTGTTCGCATTGAATCTTCCGAGCGAACGCGTGGTTCTTTCAAGTGAATTTCAGCCGTCTTTTACTGCGATGGAACGCTTTGACATTTCCGGTGATACCGATGCAGCCGGAGAGTGGATCGTGGCGGGGGTGCGACACGAGCATCGACACTATCGTATGAGGTGAATGCATGAGACAGGAAGAGGGCGGCGCCCGGATTGAACGCGGAACGCTGAAGAAGCTGGTCTCAGATGGCTGGATTGTCGCGTCCCTTGACCAGAAGGGCATTGAAACACAGCCGATGCAGCCGATGGAGATTCTTAAGCTGACCGGAACCATTGAGGGACTTTCCAAGACGGTTTATCAGGCGGGCGACCGCGTTTATTATTTTGTGTTCCCTGACGGGACAGGACGGATCATCGGGAAGTTTTGAGAGGTAGCGTATGGCATCGTCATCTCAGACATTAAATACCAACATCGTCATTAACGCGAAAGTCGGGAACGGCTTTTCCGATATCGGAAATACGCTGGCTCAAATGGCGTCCATCATACAGCCAGTCAGCGACAAGCTGATCGACTTCGGCAAGCAGTCGATTGAAGTCTATCGCGGCTATGAAAAGTCGATGGCGGACGCGGAAGTCGCGCTTTCCACGACCTATGGGCGGAATACGCAGGAGCTGTCCTCCACCATGTCACAGCTCGACGCCGCGGCGACGCAGTGGGCGGCTACCACAATCTTCCATACAGATGACGTCGGCAATGCCATCTCGGAAGCGGCTCATGCCGGATGGGACTTCAACCAGATCATGAACGGCATTCCGGCCGCGATGCAGCTCGCGCAGGCCGGCGGTCTCGACTTATCAGAAGCAGTCAATTATATCGTGAAGAGCGCGAACGGTCTCGGACTTGAGTTCGATGAGGACGGAAAGAGTCTCACGAACTTCATCGACCTGTGGACCTATGCGGCAAACAGCTCCGCGTCGACGGTTGAGGAGTTCGGAGATGCGATGCTCCGGATGGGCAGCACCATGCGGTTCGCAGACAGCACGGAAGAGCTGATGACCCTCCTTGCCGTGACGGCAAATGCCGGGGCCGTCGGTTCTGACGCGGGTACGCTGATCCGGAACAGCATTCTTCGTCTGGCCGCTCCGACTGATAAAGCGACGGAGGCTATGGCCGAACTGGGCGCCACCAGTGAGGAAACCTCGGAGATCATGAACGATGAGGCACTGTCAGCCGCGAATG
>ONOC01000011.1 GCA_900319355.1 uncultured Eubacteriales bacterium
AAACCTCCCGTATAGCACTGCTTGCATGAATTGATGATACAAGTAGATGCTATACGAGAGGTACTGGTGTCATCTAGACACGGATTGAACTACGCTTACTCTCACTTCAATGGAAATAAATAAAAAGAAGAGCCGGACGCATCCAGCTCTCCTAGGTACGCTCCGCAGAGACGCACCCCAATTCACGGTACTATAATAACACAACTACGCTAAAGTATCAATATGTACTTCACAAGAAGGTCAATAGCTGCTCAATCTTATCATGATTAGATGTCAAGATGATTTTATTAAACAGATTTGCAGGAATCTCAGTTTTTAAATGTTCCACTTCGGATACAAAATCTCTTACGAAACGCGTGATTTCACGTTTGGGAATTTGAATCCTTTTTAAAACAAATGCGATTAAAATAACATAATCAGTTATACTCTGAAAATCAATTCCTTTAATCCCAGTTTCATTCTCCAAAACGGCGCTTATTTGAGTATTGATATCACTGCCTTGAAAGCGCGTATCAAACACCACATCATTATGGGCAATGGCATTTCTCAAATCTGTTATAGTAAAGATAATCCGTTGAGGTAATAAACCATTTGTATCGTCTTTGTGTACAAAGCCCAAATTGGCAGATATTTTACGACGACAAGATACATTTAAGCATGCGACAAAGTGCCCAAATTCGCCAAGCGTCATTAATTCAAATATTCCCCAGATAGGGATGGCTTTATCATTGCTGAGATAATGTGCAGCAATTTTGTTTCCGTGACCATATGCCTGAGTCTGCATTTTGTTGATGCGATCTTTTAACTCAAGCCTTTGTTTTAATGCATCTTTAAATCGTTTCTCCGCAGTTTGTTTCGATTTTAAATCTCTATATGACTTTCCAGTTGTGGAGAAGGATTTATAATTATTTAAAAGTTGATGATAAATCACATTAAAATCATCAGAGTTTGTCTCAGAAACGATTTCCTCCAATATTCGTCCCTTCAGAGCTGTTTCGATTTGCATGACCCATGGATAGAATAATGTCTTTAAATTAGCATCAAAATTGTATACAGCAATCAACTCGTTGAAAGACTTGTAATTTAATGTATTAGAAGGACGCTTGTAATATCGGTAGCCTTTGTAACCATGATAGTAACCGATATTTAGAAGTTTTTGTTTATCCCCGCTTCCATGTATTTCTATAGATTTATCGTTGCGAAGATATTTCATTAAGGCATGTGCTGGTGCGTGCGTCACCTCTGATTCTCGGAGGTATGGGCGTGGCGTTGGGTATAAAGGCCGGCGTTTGGAACACGGGTATTGAAGGATATATGTATCTGGGTGCCATCGGTGCGGCTATCGCCGGCATACCGAACCTGGGCATACCGAAATTCTTCCATATCCTCCTTGTCTTTCTCTGTGCCATGGTATTTGCGGGTGTATGGGGTTTTATTCCCGGCGTACTTCGTGCGCGCGTAGGCGTAAATGAAGTCACCAGTACGATCATGCTGAACTATGTGGCTATTTATCTGACAACGTGGTTTGTGTCGGATCCACAGCCGCTGGCTGAACCGGATTCTTTTTACCCCATGTCAAAACAGTTTGCGGACAGTGCTCTCCTGCCGATTCTGAAACAGGGGACAAGTTTTCATCCGGGTGTATTTATCGGCATCGGTATCTGTATTCTGTTTTCGTTTATCCTGTTTCATACATCGTTTGGATTTAACAGCGAGGTCGATTTTATTGCGACAAAAGCAGACAGCAAAATGTATGTGCAGGTGACTGAATCCATGACAAGTGAGGAAGTTCGGAAAAGAGAACTGGCACCGCTTCAGAAAATCCGTGATAACTATGAGAAGATGGTCCTTTCTCTGGAACCCGGGCTGGAGACAACCTACGAAGGAATCCGTTCGGTGCAGCTGATTGACTGGCTTCTGGCGGAATAATCATGGATACGGTTCCTCACTCTTCCGAATACTTCCTCCGCAGAATAACGCTTGTCGGATGCTGCTGCAGCCGCATCCGCTTCATCGAGCTTGCGTTCGGTGTCATCAGCAAGTTCAAATACTGTTCGATAGTATTTTGTGCTTCTTCCGGTGCCTTCCCGTACAAGCTCACCATTTGAAACCATTTTTCTTAATGCGCCTTCCACCGAGCTCAGGGATAAGGAGGGAACAAGCTCGCGGATATCCTGTTTCGTGAATCGGCCGATTTTCTTCTCAGTGGCTTTTCGGACCATATCGATAGCAGGAAGCTTTTTCTCGACAATGGAGAACCGTTCCTCAAAATCTTTATATGCTGCCA
This sequence comes from uncultured Eubacteriales bacterium, assembly GCA_900319355.1. Classification (GTDB taxonomy): domain Bacteria; phylum Bacillota; class Clostridia; order Lachnospirales; family Lachnospiraceae; genus Bilifractor. Next base: position 2,288 of record ONOC01000011.1, read on the forward strand.
GAACAGTTCCAAGGATGTATTTGATGAACGGGGTCACGTCTTCGGTTCCGTCGATCCATCCCTTCTGAGACTGCCTTAGTGCATCATAATAAAGATCCTTGTTTCGATCGATCTTTTTTTCCAATGATATGTACTTTCCGACGTAAAAACCATTCTGATAGAGAAGCATGGTTGTAAGCAGACGGCTCATTCTGCCGTTTCCGTCATTAAAAGGATGAATGCAGAGAAAATCATGAATAAAAGTCGGGATGAGGATCAGCGGCTCTGTTTCGGGATCCCCGATGACAAGATTATATTCACTGCAGATTTTTTTTAATGCTTCGGGAGTCTTAAATGGAGAGAGCGGTGTAAAGAGAATTTCGCTGTGACCATCCGGATAAGATGCGCTGATATAATTCTGCACATTTTTCGTCTTTCCGGCCATCGGATTATTCATATGGCTGTACATGATCTTATGCAGTTGCAAAATATAATTCGGCGTGATCGGAATGATATCAAAGTTCTCATGGATAATGTTCAGAGCATCCCGATATCCTGCGATTTCCTGTTCATCCCGGTTCCCTGGGGTTGTTTTGTCTTCTACCAGCTGTCTGATACGAGTACCTGTGGTTACAATACCCTCGATGGCATTTGATGCCTCGGTGCTCTGAATCCTGGCAATTTCTACCAGCTGATCCAGTTCTTCCAGACGCTGTTTTAAATACAGTTCCTGCTTTCCGGCTTCCTTGTAGATAGCCGCAATCAATCTCAGGATTTCAGAATCCCATTTTTGATCATGAATTTTTTGATAGTGAAATTCCCGCATTCCCTTACTCACCCTTTCATCCCTTATTTCATACCATATTTTAAGGGATGAATCAATAAGTAAAGATTGATGGATCATGGAGATTGTTCGAAAAGATTGATGGATCAATGATAAGGTTATAAGAAAAACAGGGATACACGTAAATTTCCTTGATTCTTCTTTCTCTCTCTCACATAATGATAGAAAAAGAAAGAAGAACGGAAAAAAGGAAAGCCGGTCCGGCCGGCGAAGAAACGGGAGTGTGGTAAGGAAGTATGCCGGGAAAAGGTGAAGCGGTGATGACGGTGGCGGGGACCGTGATTTTTGTCTGGTGTCTGCTTCCGGTGTTTACCGGAAAAATTCTGAATATCGGTAACGCCACGGGCATGGCTGCAGGCGTCGTGATGCTGCTGACGGGAATCCGTCCGGGATGGACGGGCCATCTGCCGGTGGCGCTCGGCGTCGGGATTAAAGTCCTTGTGGCGCTGATCTGTGCGCTGGTTGTGACGGAGTCCGCTCTGATGGTACGGGCCTGCATGAGGAAACCGGGGGAAGATGACACGCTGGTTGTCCTCGGCTGCACGGTGTACGGTGAGACGCCGTCGCGCATGCTGTATGAGAGAATTCATGCGGCGGAAGATTATCTGAGAACTCATCCGCAGGCGAAGGCCGTGCTTTCGGGCGGACAGGGTAAGGAAGAAAAAATCTCCGAAGCCGGGGCGATGTACCGGACGATGGTGGATGACGGCATTGACGCGTCGCGGCTTTTTATGGAGGCGCGATCGACGTCGACGCGTGAAAATCTGGATTTTTCCCTGCAGGTGATCAGGGAACATCAGCTGAATGAGCACATTGCGATCGCGACAAATGAGTTTCATATGTACCGTGCCGGCGTGATTGCGGAGAAGCTCGGGCTTTCGTATGCTGCAGTTCCGGCGCATACCTCGTGGTGGCTTTTTGCGACGTTTTATATCCGGGAGCTGTACGGCATTCTGCACGAATGGACACAGTGACCGGATGGCCCGGATTTCGTTCTTTCGCAATATGGCAGACGGCAGTCCGCAGTCCTGTGAAAGCTGTCTGCGCATGATATTATCATAATAACCCTGCTGCGTGACGCAGGCCGGAAGTCCCGTATCAGTGATGACAGGATTTCCGGCGCATACCTTAACAACAGGAGGAGGTACCTGCGATGAAAAATGATGATAAACGTGATGGCCGGAGAACTCAGAAAATAGTACTTCTTGCAGTCATTCTGGCTGTTGTGTGCGTTGCACTGGCAGTCTGTCTGAATTCGCCGTCTTTTCAGGCGCGAAAACAGCAGGATCCAGGACAAAGTCAGGAGGCCGTGAACAGTGTCAGCGGGGCTTCTGACAGGGAGGAACCGGAAAAAGCGGAAATGCTGACAGCGCAGGCAGTGTCGGAATCCGGATCTGATGAGGAAAAGGTTTCTGATACGGCTGCCGAATCGACGGCTGAAACTGCCGCCGGAACGACGGCGGAGACGGCCGAAAGCACATCGAACCCGGCAGATACCGGAGAAGCTGAAGACCCGGAAGCAGTCAGGCCATATGCTGATTTTGCAACCGATTATACCTTCTCGTCCGGGGCCGGCGGATGGTCGACAACGCTTACGCTTTATCCGGACGGAAGCATCGAAGGCAGTTACCATGACCGGGATATGGGCGATACAGGCGACGGATATCCGTACGGAACGGAATACATCAGCAATTTTACCGGCAGATTCAGTGCGCCCGTACAGGAAGATGAACATACCTGGTCCATGACGATGGATACGCTGAATGTGGAAGGAACGGGCGAGGATTTTTACATTGAGGATGGCATAAGGTATATTTATTCAAATCCGGTTGGCCTTGACAGAAGTGAAAATTTTCATCTGTATACTCCCGGAAAAAATCTTTCTGATTTTGATGACACCATTCAGATGTATCTGTACGGATACACAGGCACGAATGATTCTGATGTTCTGCCATATTACTGTATTGAGAACGTCAGTCAGGAAGCCGGGCAGAGGTGAAACTTCTGTGCATTCCTGCGTCAGTCTGTGGTATTCTTTAAAGCAGCATGAACCTGCCAGTGGAAGTAAACGCCCGAAGATTCCGGAGATTCCGCGGATGTTCAGTTATTTTACAGAGGCTGATGGCCGGCTGTCTGTCGGCTGTTTTATACAGGAAGAGGAACAGAATGAATATTGCAGTATACCTTGGCTCGAGACCCGGAAATGATCCGTCTTTTAATGAGGAAGCGGCGAAGCTCGGCAGCTGGATTGCCAGAAACGGCCATGTGCTGGTGTATGGCGGCAGCCGTGTCGGAACGATGGGCGTGCTGGCGCAGACGGTGCTGAGTCTGGGCGGAAAGGTGATCGGCGTGATGCCGGTCTTTATGATGAAAAATCACCTCGGCGCGGAGCATCTGACGAAGATGATCCTGACGAAGGACATGTCCTCGCGCCGGGTGGAGATGATGAAGCAGGCCAATGTGTGGCTGGCCATGCCCGGCGGGCCGGGAACGCTGGACGAGATCACGGAAGTGATCTCGGATGAGCGCCTCGGCCTGATCCACGGGCATGTGGTGATCTACAATAAGGACGGATATTACGATGATCTGAGAAATCAGCTCCGCAAGATGATCGAGATGGGCTTTTACTCCGAGGAGGAGCTTGCCCACGTGCGGTTCATCGACAGTCTGGACGAGCTGGACAGTCTCTGATCCTGCGTGCCACCTTGTGATATGCTGCCGCGATGTCCGACAGCACGGCAGTCTTGAAAATCTGACCATTCATACCGCCCCATGATATGCTGCCGATATGCTGCCGCGCCGGTGGCTGCAGAATCTGTGGCTGCAGAATCTGTGACTGCAGAATCTGTGACTGCAGAATCTGAGCCTGCTGATACTGGGCCTTTGAATCCCTGTTATGCGTCGGATCTGGCGAAGCAGTTCTTCATGAGGTTACTTGTCTCGTCGAGCACGGCGTCGAGCGTCTTCGCGGTCTCTTCGCGGAGCGTCGCGCACATTTCGCTGTTCGCTTTCTCGCAGATTTTTTCGTATTCGTCGGGCGAAGCTGCTTTCAGCACAGGGTCATAGCGGTCGATGACGGCATTGCCCTCCGACTGAACGGCGAGCTGGTAGCGCTCGATGTGGTTCTGACATTTGCGGAATCCGGCGTCGGAAAGTGCGGAGATCAGCCGGCTGTTCCAGTAGAAGCTGTCGGTCGAGACGTGTTTTCCGGTGCAGGAGAGGTATGCCGGCACGGTGCTTACTGCGGTGTAGAGCGGGATCCACGCATTGAAGGCATTGGAAGCAAAAGCAAGCCACTCGAGCGCACGGCAGCCTTTCGGCATGTCGGGCCGGATCTGCATCATGGCCAGAAAATCCGTGCGGTTGATGCCGATGGAGCGGTATTTCCCGCGGGATTCGGCCGGGCCATAGACGGCATACGGATCGTAGGGCGTCCCCTGGAAATGAGAGGAGAGCACGTATTTGATGTCCGCCGGCGTGATTTTTTTCTCCGGGACGAAGCACCACGGGATGTCATCGGATTCCGGCGAAAAATCAGCGTCGGGACCGTCCCAGCTGAAGGTGTGCGGGTTCAGCGTTCTCGCCATGTACCATGCGCGGGGCGTGTTGTAGACATGATCCGCATCCTCGTGGCTTCCGAAGGCGTCGCGCGGATTGAACATGCCGTCCATGGACAGGTCCAGATGGTATCTGTCCGTGAATTCTTTCATGTCCGCTGAACACATGTATTCTTTCTTTTCCCCAAAGGCGTCGTTCCAGTCAAAGCTGTCGATGCCGAGCTGGTTCGGCATGACGACATAGGCATTGTCCGGCACGCGGCGGGCGATCCAGTGATGGCCGCCGATGGTCTCGAGCCACCAGATCTCGCTGACGTCGGAGAAGGCGATGCCGTTCATTTCATAGGTGCCGAACTCTTCCAGCAGGCTGCCGAGTCTTTCCACGCCCTCACGCGCAGTGTGAATGTACGGGAGTACCAGCATGACCAGATCCTCCTCGCCGATGCCGCCGGCGTGTTCTTTCCCGTCGGTGGACTGGTCGGCAGGAATCAGGTTCACCAGGGGATCCGCGCCGAGCACGCGCTCATTTGAAGTGATGGTTTCGGTCGCGGTCATGGCGACTTCAGCTTCATTGACGCCGGCAGCGGCCCAGATGCCCTCTCCTTCCAGTGCGTTCGGAACAAAGGTGCAGCGCATCGGATGATCCGGCAGGTCAATTTCCACGTGGCTGAGCACCGAGCGGTAGTGGCGCGGCGCTGCTGCCGGATCGGAAACGATCATTTTCTTCGGCGTGTAGTGTCCCGCGCCGGAATCATCATTCCGCGCGATCATCGTAGAGCCGTCATAGGAAGCATTTTTTCCGACAAGAATTGTTGTGCATGACATAATGTGGTATACTGCTCCTTTCCTTTGGCAGCGCATCCGCGGATGCGAATGCATGTGCCGACTGCGAGAATCGCACAGCGATGGAGCAGTCGGGCTTAATATAGTACTGTGGCATCTTGTATGATTTAAGGCCGTCGCATGCAGTCACCCTTTGAGCGACTTCACAGAGCCGATGTATCTCCCGGCCAGTCGAACCTGATAAGGCGATAAGCGCGAGGACCCGTTCAAGCCTGCGTCAGCAGGCGCGTTCCGCAGCGCCGCCTTTCAGGTGAGAATGGCCGTCGGAGATACACGGCGAATGTGACCGGTCCGCAGCGCCGCCTTTCAGGTGAGAATGGCCGTCGGAGATACACGGCGAATGTGACCGGAGCGAAAAGGATGATGCATCCGACGGCCCCCTGACTCAGACAGCCTTTCAGCATAACCGATATCAGTAGATGAAGATAGCCGTGCCGGCATCAATGTTTTCGTATATGGTCTGCGCCAGTGCCGGCGGGCAGTTGACGCATCCGTTGGATCCGTTCGTCTGATAGATGGTGCCGCCGAAGGCGCTCCGCCAGCTGGCGTCATGGAGCCCCTCGCCTTCGAAGAAAGGCATCCAGTACTGTACCTGCACGCTGTACTCGGAACCATCCTCATGGTTTCCCTTCAGGGTGGACGGGCTCTCCTTGTAGGCGAGCGGGAAACATCCCTTCTGGGTGTCCTGGCCGGTCTTCACGTCTCCGGTCACGACGTCGCCGTCAGCGATGAGCTGTCCGTTTTTGTAGAACCACAGGTGCTGTTTGTCGATGCTGACCTCGACGTAGGTGCCGGCGATGTCGTCGGTCCCTTCACGGCCGAGGTAGAGCGGGTTGCCGTAGTCATTTGTCGAGATATAGCAGGGCTCTCTTGTGACGGACTGCCGGCTCTCGATGTCTTTTTTCAGCTGGCTGCACTCGGCGTCTTCGTCGATGGTGTAGCCGTATTCGTTATTTCCGCCGGAAATCGTAATCGTCTGCCCGTCGGTTGTCGTGAAGGTGCGGTCCAGATACCTCGTGTTGTATTTGGAGGCCAGACTGCTCACGTAGCTGGCAATCTGGTTATCGTCGATGTTCACGGAGCCGTCGTCTCCGATGGTGATCCAGCTGGCGATGGTGTCGCCGTCCAGCACTTCGGTCTGATTGCCGAAGGTGTAGGTGACGGACATGTTTTTATATTCCTGCAGCGCGAGTTCGCGATTTTTCTCCGCGCACTCCTGCTGCAGCGCACTGGTGTCGGTGCTGACGGTGGCCGAGGTATACACGTCGGACGGAATATCGATGGTCAGATTACCGGTCAGCGTTCCGTTTTTGATGGCATCCCCGATCTGCTGTTGTACGTACGACTGCAGTTTGGTGTCGTCGATTTCGTTGCCCTGCACCGGATCGGTCACGACATAGGTGTTTGTCGAGGAATCGAGCGTGACAGCGGCTTCCTGTGACGCGACACGCGGCTGTTTCAGGTTCGCCGCCCGGACAAACTGCGTGAAGGTATTCTGATCGAGCGTGTAGTTCAGCGTTTGAGTCAGCTCTTCGCCGTCATGCACGGTGTGAAAAATCGACGAAAGGCTTTCTTTCTGGCTTTTTTCGGCGTCGGTCAGCGCCTGCAGCATTTCGTCGGTGCTGAAGCTGTACCCGTAATCGGAAAGAGATCCGGTCAGCGCTTCCTCTCCGTTTTCGCGGAGGGTTATGGTCACGCCGTCATACTGTGATACAGCGGTGCCGACGATTTCTTCCGGCGTTTTGCCCTCGACATCCTCTCCGTTGAGCGTTGTCCCCTTGAGAAAACCGTCCTGTGTTTTATAATGATGATCGACTGCGGCCAGTGCCGCGACGGACGCCCCGACGACAATGGCCAGAAAAATCAGCATGTTTCTTATGGATTTAGACATTTATACTCACCCCTTCAGTTTCAACAGAAGCATGGTATCACCTGAATTTTAAAATTGTGTGAAGACCTGCGGCCGCACAACCGGGATACTATACCATTTTCCTCGGAATGACAATACCGTGGAACAGGTATGGCAGAGACGGGAACAGCAGCAGGGTGAGAACATGAGACGGAGAAATCAGATAACGGAAAGGAACGGCAGGATGAGGACACAGATGCATACGGCGCTGACGGTTGCGGGCTCGGATTCGAGCGGCGGCGCCGGTATTCAGGCGGATATTAAGACGATGACGATGAACGGTGTCTATGCGATGAGCGCCATTACGGCACTGACGGCGCAGAATACGACCGGGGTCTTCGGTGTGCAGGAGGTGTCGCCGGATTTTCTGGGGCAGCAGCTTGATGCTGTTTTTTCGGATATCCGGCCGGAAGCGGTAAAAATCGGCATGATGCCTTCGACTGAGCTGATCCGTGTGACGCGGGACAGGCTGATGAAATACGGCGCTTCTCATGTGGTGCTGGATCCGGTGATGATTTCGACGAGCGGCACAAAGCTTCTCCGGGATGATGCGGCGGAGGCGCTGAAACGTGAACTTTTTCCTCAGGCAGAGCTGGTGACGCCGAATATTCCGGAGGCGGAGGCCTTAAGCGGCATGAGCATCCGGACCGAGGAGGATATGATCCGTGCCGCGAAGGAGATCAGCAGAACCTGCGGCTGTGCGGTGCTCTGCAAGGGCGGGCACCGGAAGGACGGTGACAGCACAGCGGATCTGCTGACCGACGGCGTGGATTTTTGCCGGTTTGAGGGAAAGAGGATTGATAATCCGAATACGCACGGGACCGGGTGCACGCTTTCTTCCGCAATTGCGGCGAATCTCGCGAAGGGATTTACGCTGCAGGAGTCGGTGAAACGGGCCAAGGAATACATTACGGAAGCAATCGGGGCAATGCTGGATCTGGGGAAGGGAAGCGGACCCATGAATCATGCGTTTGCCCTGCCGGAGCGCTGGAAAGAGGCAAAGTGAGGCATGTCAGATTTCTGACGTGATATTTTGCCGTTTTCTGTCGATATATAACGTAAGCGGGACTTTTACCGCGCTGCCTGAAGGATAAGGCGGTGCATGCTGATGGAGCTGGCTGGTAATGGACAACACGGGAACAATGAAGAGTATCAGAAATATTCCGGGGATGGCGCCGGGATGGAAAACGGTGAATACTGCCGATGCGGTAGAGATCATGATGAGGGTGCCGGACTATATGATCGGCGTGATGGATCATCTGCCCGCAGGATTTATGGTGGTGAGTTTTCCGAAGGACGGCGAAATCCTGTTTGCCAATCAGCGGGTTCTTGATCTGCTGGAGTGCAGAAACCAGGAGGAATTTGAGGAGCTGACGGGTGGCCATGTGCGCAATATGATCTGCCCGGATGATCGGGATCATGTGCGCTGGTTCATTCAGGAGCGCCGGATGCAGCAGATGAATACGATGCATGATGCTGATTCGAAGCTGCACAGGTACGGCGATCCGGAACCGGAGAAGAACGGGGAAGCGCCCGGCGGGAAGGCAGGCCGCAGCAGAGCCGGGTACGCTGAGGCAGTTCACGGAGAGGCGGGACACGGTGAGGCACGCAGAGAATCGACGCTCATGGAGAACCTGCAGCTTCGTTACCGTGTGCGGACCAGGACCGGGAAGCTCTGCGAAGTGGTGGATGTGTCCGAGAATTTTGTGGATCTGAAGTACGGCGTTCTGGCCTGCATTCTGCTGATGCGGCCGAGGGAAAATCTTGTTTTCAATAATAATGAGAATGATGCGCTGACCGGGCTTCCCGGCATGAGGGAATTCCTGAATTACGCGCAGGTGATGAAACAGACGGCGATGCAGGAGGGCAGACGTCCGGACGGTCAGTATATCTTTCTGAATCTGAGAAAGTTCAGGCGATATAACCAGAAATTCGGTCTGGAGAGCGGCGACCGTTTTCTGTGCGGGACAGCGGATGTCCTGAGAAACTGTTTCCCGTCGGATTTTGTCGCCAGATTCGGGGGCGATCATTTCGTTATCTATTCTGCGACGCCGGATGTGATGGAGCGGATCGCAAAGGCGCATGACGGCATCGATCAGCTCAGCAGCGACAGCATCGTGGGAGCGAAGTTCGGGATTTTTTCCGGAAATCAGGACAGCGATGAACCGGTGCCGCCGTCGGTGGCGTGTGATTTTGCGAAGGTGGCCTGCGATTCGATCGGCAGAGATGCGACGAAGTATGTGCAGATTTACAGCAGGGAGGTCGCGGAACGCGTCAGACTCCAGGAATATGTGACGGAAAATATCGACAGGGCGCTGGAGCAGGGCTGGATCACGGTGTATTATCAGCCGGTGGTGCGCTCGCTTACCGGGCAGCTCTGCGGTTTTGAGGCGCTGACGAGATGGATTGATCCCGAGCAGGGCTTTATGAATCCCGGCGTCTTTATCGGAACGCTGGAGGAGAGCCGTCAGATCAACAAGCTTGATGTTTTCGTGGTCAACGAGATCTGCCGCCGGCTCCGGAGCGAGATGGATGCCGGCCATCCGGTGGTGCCGATCTCATTTAACCTGTCCAGGCTGGATTTTGTGCTGTGCAACATCTTCGATGAGGTGGAGGCGGCACTGAATAAATATTCGATTCCCCGGGATCTTGTCAGGGTCGAGGTGACGGAGAGCACGCTTTCCGGCAACAAGAGCCATATGGAGCATGAGCTGAAGCGTTTCCGCGACACGGGCTATCAGGTCTGGATGGATGATTTCGGCAGCGGTTATTCTTCGCTGAATGTGCTGAAGGATTACCGTTTCGACGAGCTGAAGATTGATATGGAGTTCCTCCGGAATTTCAATGTGACGAGCCGCGAGATTGTGGCGTCGACGGTCAGCATGGCGAAAAAAATCTACACGCACACGCTGGCTGAGGGCGTGGAGACGGAGGAGCAGGTGGATTATCTGCGGGGGATCGGATGCGAGAAGCTGCAGGGATTTTTCTACGGGAAGCCCGCGCCTTATGAGGAAAGCATCAGTCACTGCCGTGAGAACGGACTGGAGATTGAGAAACAGGAGTATTCAACGTATTTCGACAGGGTCGGCATGATTGATCTGCAGACGGATCAGCCGCTCGGTATTGTGGACCGCAATGATGAGACGGGCGAACTGGTGCTGATGTTTGTGAATCAGGCGATGAAGGATATGGCGAAGCGGTTCGGCTATAAGGAGGTTCAGCGGTTCAGACAGGGAGTGAGCAGCCGGGATTCGATTCAGCTTCACCGCGTGTCGGAATTTCTGGGCGGTTTCCGCTGGAGTATGGATGAGAAGGATACGCATGTGCAGTGTGCGACGGAAGGGTCGCACTATGTGAATGTGACTTATCAGCTGATCGCAAAGGCGGAGGGCCATTCGAACTTCTGTCTTCGTGTGACGGACATGACGAGGGATGATGAGGTGACCGACGAGCATGCGATGGACTCCATGATGCGGAATCTCATGATGATGTATGACAATATCCTTATGATCCATTTTGACAGGGATTATGTGGAGGCGCGTTTTCAGGATGCGTATTTCTGCCTGAAACCGGGCGCGCACTATGTGAATGTCGAGAGGCAGCTGAAAGGGTTCTGCGGGGAGATGGTCGATCCCAGAGACAGGGAGAGATTCCTTGCGTTTACAGATCCGGATACCGTCCAGCATCGGATCCTTGACAGCAGCGGGCGTCAGCTGATCGGACAGTTCAGGATAACCGGCACCGGCGGGGACTGCCACTGGAAGGTGTTTAATCTTTCGATGATTTCGAACTCGGGCGAGATGCTCGGCATGCTGAGCTGGAGAGAATCGGTGCTCGAAAGTGATGCTGAGGCAGAGAAAGCCTATGAGATCAGGTTTGACTGACAGTCGGCCGGGGGCAGGAAGGAAACAGCATATGGCAGAAAAGCCGGATTCGCGGCGCGACGCATGGATGCTGAAAGGCGTTGAGCGGGGCGTGCAGCGGTGGCGGTTCGTTTTTCCCGCGCGGTGCGATGACACCGGCGAGATTCGAATTTTCTATATTGAATATTATGCCTGCGCGCCGGATACGGAGCCTCCGGAAAAGCGCCGGAAACTGCGCATCCGCAGGAAAGACAGGAAGGAGGAAGCGCCTCACGTCGTGAGACCTTCCTCTTTTGCGGTTCACGCCGGGATCATCGGAGATCCGGACGCGCGGTACACGTATACGTTCCCGGCGGGAGAGGCTTCGTTTCAGCCCGGGCCGCCTTTTGTGGCGACGGCGGGAGAGTGCCTGTTCACGGAATTTGAATCCTACGGAAGCATTCCGCGGGAGGATGTGTCCGGGGCAGGTATCTCCGGAACCGATGCTTCCGGGACCGGCACCTCCGGGAGTGACACTTCAGGAGTCGGCACCTCTGGGAATGACACTTCAGGAGTCGGCACCTCTGGGAATGACACTTCAGGAGCCGGCACCTCCGGGAAGGACACTTCAGGAGCCGGTATCTCCGGGACCGCCGGTGAAAGGGAGAAAACGGGAAACAGAACGTTCAGTGCCGCGTTCAGAACGGCCGAAGCTGCAGAGAAAGCAGGAGATGAAACAGCCGGCGGCGCTGCGGAGGATGACGGATTCTATGACCATGAGTTCGGAACGATGGCCGATGACACGCGGATGGAGTGGGATCTGGAGTTTGACAAGGATGTCCCGCTCGGCACGGGTGCGGAGGCATCGCCCGGCATGCAGAAGCTTGAAAACACCGGCATGAGGTGGCATGCGGAGGGATTTGTCACGCGTTTTACCGGTATTGTCATCGCCGATGATGTCAGTTACCGCGCGTTTCCTGATGCAGGCCCGGGGTATTCCGATGTGAACTGGGGCAGCGGATTCCCTTCGCCGGGGATCTGGCTGTGGTCTTCGGCGCTGTACAGAAAGAGCACGGGAGAACCGGTGCACGGGGCGTCTTTTGCCTTCTGGGGCGGAGAGGATAAGCGGGCGCTGAGCCTGAAACCGGCAGCCGGCACAGACGGGACAAAATCGCAGTCCGGCACAGACAGGACAAAAGCGCAGTCCGGTACAGACGGGACAAAATTTCAGTCCGGTGCGGACAGGACGAAGTCTGCGGCTTCTGCAGACAGAACGGAACCGCTGTCCGGCAGGACCGGCGGCACAGGAAAGTCTGACCGGGAGGCACAGACTTCAGGTATACGGATTGACGGCATGCTGAGAATGGGCGGCCGCTCCGGCGGGAAGGATTCTTATCTTTTCATTCAGACGCCGTTTTCCGGTACGTCGTATCTGAAGTGCCGTGAGGACGAGAAGTGGTTTGAGTGGCATATTATTCTGACTTCACAGAAGGCCATGGCGGATATCCGTGTGGTCTGCGAAAAAACCAGGATGTTTCCCGATGATCTGCCGTCGCCTGAGAACAGACTCAGGACGTACCGGCGCTGGACGGGAGCGGACGGCAGAGCCACGATCATACTGAGCAGAAGACAGACACCGCTGGGCAGCTTCGAAAAAACGGAGGAGCTGACCGCAGAGCATGTCGTGTGCTCTTACGGAAGCTGCCTCCGTCCGACTGCGGGAATCGCACAGCGATGGAGCAGTCGGGCTTAATACAGTACTGTAGCATAGATGTTTTGAATCGCCGGGCCTCTCAGTACCGGTCATGTGGCGGCACCCATGTCCTCACGGGCGATGTGTTCCGCGTCCGGTTTCCCGTCCGGCTTCCCGTGCCGCTGTTTTCTGATGCCGCCTCGCTTTTTTCTTTTTCTGCTGCCGTTTCCGCTGCTTTTTCCGCCGCTTTCTCTGCCGCTGCTTTTTCCACCGCTTTCTCTGCGGCGGCCGCGGCTCTGGCAGCCGCTGTAGCTGCTGCGCGCTTTGCGAGCGGATGCTTCGGCAGGCCGGCGGCCTTCCGGACGGCGGTGAGCAGATTTTTCACTTCCGCGCTGTGGTGCAGATACCACTCGGCTGACCAGACGCGGTAATATTTCCAGCCCATCCGTTCCAGCACTTCTCTGCGCAGGCGCTCGCGGTCGCGGGTATTTTCCCCGCGGCGGTAGGTGTCACCGTCGCATTCGATCGCCAGGAAGTAATGATTTTCACCGGGCATGCGGACGGCTACGTCGATTTTTGACATCGAATAGCCGACGTGCTGCTTCGTGCTGAAGCCGTTCTGCTCGAGAAGCTGGCAGATCTCGTCTTCCATGTACGTATCGTACGGATTGTCGGTTTCCATGGTGGCGGCGCCGCCGAGGACGCCGGGTCCCTGTTCGGCGTAATTCAGGTAGTCATGGAACAGACGCACGCCTTCCGGCGGATTTTTCCACACTTCCAGATCGCCGGCATGCAGCCCTGTGACAACTTTCATGCTGCAGCGCGCGCGGGTGATCATGACGTTCAGACGGCGCTCGCCGCCGGTCTGGCTGATCGCACCGAAATCCAGCGGCAGTTCGCCGCGCAGTGTTTTACCGTAGACGCAGCTGGCGATGATGATGTCGCGCTCGTCGCCCTGCACCGTTTCCATATTTTTGATGAAGAACGGCTCAGCGGTCTCCTCAGTGAAGAAATGCTTCGCCGAGGGATCCTGCTCCCTTCTTCTGATCAGCAGTTTTGCGATGAGCGCTTCCTGTTCATGCGTCGTTGCGACGACGCCGATGCTCCTGCCGGGGTACTGCCTGATACAGTCAAAAATCAGACTGACGACGGCCGATGCCTCTTTGAGGTTGGTGTTGGTATCCGGATCGTAGAAGCTTTCCGTATAGCGGTAGTCGATGCCGAACGAGGATACCGTCAGGTCTGTGTCGGGCGACGGGAAGGTGATCAGCGTGTCATGATACAGCAGCCGGTTCGAGAACAGGATCAGGCCCTCTTTCTGACTGCGGTAATGCCAGAGCAGACGCATCTGATACAGGGATGCGCAGCCGAGGTCCAGTACGGATTCGAAGGGCACCCTGGCGTAGAGGTCGTTCCGTCTCGCTGTGCGGCGGCCCGGATTGTAGAGCCACTCGCCTCCGTCGGGATCGCCCTCCGACAGACGATCATCCCCTGTGCTGTCCGCACCCGGCATGTCGGAGGCAGGCAGCTGCTCCGGGGATCCCTTCCCGGGATCCGTGCTTTCAGCTCTGACTTTCGGGTCACGCGGCGGCATCTGCTGCGAGTCGCCGACGATGATGACCTGCGTGCTCCGGTAGATGGCGCCGAAGGATTCCTGCGGAAGCAGCTGGGAGGCCTCGTCGAAAACCACCGTGTCGAAGTGAATCCGCTCCGGGTCCAGGTAGGTGCTCACGCTCATCGGGGACATCATGAAGCAGGGCATGATCTGCTGGATCAGCTCCGCGTAGTCCGTGATGATCCGGCGTACGCTCTTCGGGTTTTCGGATTTCTGTATCTCACGGAGAAGTTCGGTCACCGGTTCTCCGGGCGCCGCATTTTTCAGCGAGGGACGTCCCGCGGACAGTTTTTCACGGATCGCCTTCCGGTTGATATCGAAAAGGATCCGGTCCTCCGCGCAGTAGGTTTCCCGCGCCTTGTCCTGGCCCGCGCGGCTGAAGCCCGCGAGCACCGGGCTGGAGGCGACGATGCTGTTGATCCACTGGCTGTAGAACAGCCGGCAGTACATGTTGTTGAACTGTTCAGCCGGTATCAGCGCGGCAATGGCGGCGTCGATAAAACCGGTCAGGTTCCGCTCGTTCAGGCAGTCGCGCACATTCAGGAAGTGAATCCAGGTGCCGTACTGATCGGCATGGTCTATGCACCCCTGAAGCCATTCTCTGAGCCTGCGCACGGGCATCTGCATCGGCTTCAGCCCGTCTTTTACACAGTAACTGATGAACTCCATGTCGGCTTCGGAGTCTTCCTGATTTCTCCGGAATCCCTCTGACCAGCGCACACAGAGCTGGCGCAGCGCCATGAACTGTGCGCTTGTCACGCCGGAGAGCTCGGTAAGCCTCGGAATCCGGTGCAGCAGGTTGGAGAGGTCGACAAGCTTTTTCTCGATGTCGTCCCAGTCGGTATGGGTGACATCGGGCAGCATACCGTAGATGGTTTCGAACGGCAGTGCCTGCTGTTTCAGGGCTTCCTCCGCATCCTGAATCTGCTTCAGTGAGTCGAGAATCTTCAGCGCGCTGTCGTAATCCGGCCGTTCATCCGTCGGGGATGCCGCCTGGAGTTCGTTCATGATCCTCCGGTATTCCCGGCTTCCGGCCCGTCTCAGCCTTGAGTGGAAGCGGTCTTTCAGAAGCGTGTAGTCCTGCGCCGCGTTGATGCTGTAGATGGAAGGTTTGTATTCCATCTCCACCGTGGCGCGGTATGAGTCAAGCTTTGCCGCGGACGCCTTCAGCTGGGAGATCTCCCGAAGGGCATAGTCCAGCGTGCCTTCCCGGAACAGGGAAGGAGAAATTTCCGATGTGGAGGCAATCTCCTCCACGGTCTGTTTCGTTGATTCCAGATCCTCCAGCGTTTCGACCGGGAGGTAGCTCAGGTACTGGTGAACCTCCTTTACGAGGGCCAGATCGCTGTCGATCCATTTCACGGCCGCGCGGAAGCTGTTGATGACCTGTTCGCGGAATTCCGGCGAATTATCCTCCGCCGTGAAACCGTACCAGTAGCAGGTCTTGTAGTCGTATCCGATCATCGGGATACAGTTGGTATACCAGGTCAGATAGCGCAGATTTTCCTGCAGATCCTCCTCGGAGAGGCTGTATACGTTCGGAATCTGCCAGGAGAGTTCCGGCGCATCTTCGTACTGGAAGTAGAGTTCATAAAGCTCATAAAGCGGCTTGCCGATGACAGGGCGCACCTTGTGAAGCTCCGATACATAGGTGTCCAGCGTCTTCGCGGCGGCGGCCCTTCTGGAAATATCAAACTCCGCCTGTGGTCTCGCCGTGGCGCGCGGCAGCTGCAGGGAGCGGAAGATGTCGCCTGTCACCACGCGCCGGTTTTCACGGGTGCCGTGGATGCGCAGGCAGTAATCGTTCAGCCCTGCCGAAGAAAGCTTTCCGTAGACAAAATCGAGCGCGGCACGCTTGGCGGAGACGAAGAGGACCCTCTTTCCGTTATAGAGGCATTCCGCGATGATGTTGGTGATGGTCTGGCTTTTGCCCGTGCCGGGCGGCCCCTGTACGACGAAGCTTCTGCCGGCCCTGGCCATGCGGATGGCGCGGAGCTGGCTTGCGTCCGCATCGATCACACAGTGGAGCGCGTCGTCCGAAACGGTGTCCCCTGCGGTATCCGCCTGCCCGGAAAAATCCGTGCCGCCGGTTACGCCCCTGCTGCCCGCATCACTGTCTGCCGCGAGGAATTTCCGGATGACGGGATGACGCAGCACGAGATCCTTATGGACGGAAAGATCGTTATAAATATTCAGAAAATGATCCTGATACAGGGCCAGCGTGCAGCGGTTCTTCAGCTTCCAGCCGAGCGGCTGCAGCGCCTCCGTGATCCGGTTGATCCACGTAAAAAAGGCCTCGTCCTTATATTCGGGCAGTGTTATGCCGAATTCACTTCTGGCTTTAAAGGAAAAAGCGGGATTGAGATAAGGCGCGCGCCCTTCGATGCGGATGCTGTAGGAGCGGGAAGACGCATTCCTGTAAACGGAGACCGGGACCATCAGAAGAGGCGCCAGGTTCCAGTGATAGGAAATTTCGTCGTTACGCCACTGCACCATGCCGATGCTGAGATGCATCACGTGAATACCGGTCTCGTCGCAGCAGGCGTTGTCTCGCGTCATCATGTTGCGGACAGCGCTGATGGAGACCCGGTAGCTTCCGGCAAGAATCAGCTTTTCTCCGCGGGAGATCCGCTCCGCGTCGTCTTCATCCGACAGAACGCCGGTGGTGGAGGGACGGTAGATGTCGATCACTTTTCCACGTGTCATCCGGCGGACCAGAACCTCGGGACTTGCTCCGGTCAGGTCGGCCGTCATGGAATGATCGTCATCGAAATACAGGTAATTATTCCTGTTTCCGGTGTCGAGAAGTAAATTTGTATAGGTACTCAGTTCGGTCATGGATGTGTGATAGATTGCTCCTTTTTATCATAAAAATTCATCCGTGCTCATACCTGTGTGCACCATTCATGCATGCGGAAATTCCGGAAAAGGAATTGATTTGACGAATGTTAAAATCTATAATATTCTAACATCAGTGTATAGTAATTTCAATATCAGGGGTATATCAGAAAATGGACGTTCAGGAGAAGCAGAGCCTTGATCGGGAGCATGCCGGAGACCTCCGGGATCCTGAAAAAAAGGATGAGAAATATGATTACTTGACAGGCTGTCTCACACTGCAGTCTTTCAGAAAGACATCGGAGTCGCTTCTGAAGAGACTGAACAATCAGGATAAAAAGGACGTCGTTTTTTTTAATATTGTAAACTTCAAGGCATATAACGAAGAGTTCGGTTTTGACAACGGTAATAACAGAATCTCGGAGCTGGCGGATCTGATCAGGGAGACGTTTCCCGACAGGGCAGTGGCGAGGGCGTACGGAGACCAGTTTTACGCGCTTGTCTATGATTCGGAGCTGAAGGAGGGAATCTCTCATGTCAGTGAGCGGTTCCGCAGAGAGTTCCCTGAGTTTCAGACAGGACTGAAGATCGGCGTCTGCGCCGTAGAAGGCGACGTTCAGGATTTTTCTGTCTGCTGTGACCGCGCAAAGACGGCGGGCGACAGCATCAAGAAGCAGTACGGTGTCCTTTATCATGTCTACGATGAAGAGATGGACCGCATGCTCAGCCAGAAGCGCTACATCATCGAGAACATCGACCGCGCGATCAGCGAGGATCAGATCGTGGTGTATTATCAGCCGGTGATCCGCACGCTGACGAATGAGGTCTGCGGCATGGAGGCACTGGCCAGATGGGATGACCCGGAGAAGGGTCTGATCATGCCTCAGATTCTGATCGATACGCTGGAAGACGTCCAGATGATCAACAAGCTGGACACGCACATCATTGAACTGGTATGCCGCGATTACGAACGGGCAAAAAACAGGGGCGAGGAACTCGTCCCCATTTCTTTCAACCTCTCAAGACTGGA
This sequence comes from uncultured Eubacteriales bacterium, assembly GCA_900319355.1. GTDB lineage: Bacteria > Bacillota > Clostridia > Lachnospirales > Lachnospiraceae > Bilifractor. Next base: position 20,438 of record ONOC01000011.1, read on the forward strand.
TTTTGAGCTCTGCGATATTTTTCAGATCGTCGATGACACGGTGCGCCGTCACAATGTGCCGAAGAGCATGATCCATGTGGAAATCACGGAGTCTGTTTTTACCCGTGACCCCAACTTTATCAAGAAATATATCCGGAAGTTCCATGATGCCGGCTATGAGGTGTGGATGGATGATTTCGGCAGCGGCTACTCGTCGCTGAACACCATGAAGGACTACGATTTTGATGTGATCAAGATCGATATGCTTTTCCTTCGCACCTTCAATATCAAGGCGAAAAAAATCATCATGTCGATCATCGACATGGCAAAAAGGATCGGCATCCGCACGCTCGCCGAGGGCGTTGAAACGGCGGAGCAGCTGGATTTTCTCCGGAATGCCGGCTGTGAGAAGGTGCAGGGCTACCTGATCGGAAGACCGCAGCCCTACCGCGTGACGAGGATGGATCTGGTGAACGCGGGCTATCTGTATGAGAAGGAGGACATGAGGCTCTATTACGATAACCTGGGCCTTGTGAACCTGCTCAGCACGCGGCCGCTGGAGTATGACCTGATCCGCTCGAATGAAAATGAACTGAGCGAGGACAGTGCCTCGGGTATCCCGATCATTCTTTTTGAACTGGTCGGCGAGAGATTTCACATTCTTCAGACGAACCGCGCTTTCCGGAAGGTGCTGGGAAGCTTCGGCGTTTTTTCGCCGCGCGCGGCTGAGTTCGACATGAACGACCGGTCCTCCGGTGTCTTTGAGGATTTCAGAAAGTTCCTCGGTAATCTCAGGGAAGACAGGCACATCGACAGCTTCAGCTTTATCGTGAACGGGAATTACTGCTATATCCGCGGCAGGTGCACGTCCGAGATCGAGGGACGCAGCGCCTACGTGGCAACGATTGAGAACCTTTCCGGCAGCAGGGAGACCGGCGACAACGGAAAGCTTGCTGAGGTCATGCCCGTGCTCTGCAACATGTTTGACATGATCACGACCTTCAGCCCGGAGGATGATACTGAGGAAATCGTTTATATCAACAGCTACTTTACCGCGAACCGCGGCACGAACAATACCATGTCCGCCAGTGTGGAGAATTTCATGACGTCGTTCATTCATCCGGATGACGCCGCGAGATTCAGACAGACGCTGGACATGCAGACGATCACGGACCGCGTGGCCTGCTGCCCGAACGGGGAGCTGGACGTGTACTTCCGCGTCAGGGACGAGGACCGTTCCTACAAGTGGAAGATGTTCACCTTTATCATGATGCAGAAGGGAAGCACGACGAGGATTCTGCTCTGCATCTATGACGCGGGCAGCGTACAGAAGAATCCGTATGAATATATTCAGGTCGGCTCGATGAAGCCTTCCGTCATGAAAAATCTGCACGACCTGTCGACCATGCGCCGCAGGATCGAGGTGGAATCCATCCGCGAGCAGTCAAAGGACGGGAATCCTTCGGTCATACCGTCCGTTCATGTGCAGAAAGAACTTTGAAAGAACAGAAGAACGCATGAAGAACAGATTGATTTTTGAAAAAATCCTGGCAGCGGCCGTGAGTGCCGCCCTCGTTTTTGCGCCTGTCGGCGTTCAGGCGGCACCGTCGTCATCCGGCAGAACCACGGATTCGGCGGATACCGGCACATCGTCTTCCGGCAAAAGCTCAGATTCGAAGAAGTCCGGGAGCGACTCAGATGCGGCGGATACCGGCGATGAGGCGACGGAGGATGTGGTGTCCTCTTCGGAGTCCGTATCATCCTCATCTGAAGCTGAGGAGAAGTTTGATTACGAGTCGGCGCTCTCAGAGCTGGATGATCTCAACACAAAGCTGAACGACAGCAATGACAGGCTCTCGCCGATCCTGGATAAAATCCGCGCGCTGGACGACCAGAAGAATGATCTGCTCAGACCGCTGTCTGAGGATGACCGGAACAAGGTAGTGACCATGGCGGCCACGCGCTCCGGCGAGAAAAAACTGAAGACGGTTCAGGAAAACTACGACGATACCGAAAAGGCATATGAAGAGGCCCTGAAGAAAAAGGAGGAGACCTCCGACAGGCTTCATTCCGGCGATGTCACGGTGAAAAAAATCCACGACTACCGCGATGCCGTGGTCAGTGCCGTAAAGCTGCAGAAGCAGAAGATTTTTCTCGGCGCGGATCTGGAAACCCTGACGGATGAGCAGCAGACGCTCCAGGAACACATGGACAGTCTTCTTTCCTCCGATGCCTCATCGGATGAGTCCGTGACAGGAAAAGGCGGTGCAGATGAGGATGAGGAGGGAGCTGATGCAGACAGCACTTCCACGGACGGCAGAGACAAAGAAAGCGGGAAGACAGACAGCCCGGATTCAAAAAGCGCAGACGGCTCAGCTGAGCGCAGTGCGGATGAGAACGGAGCTGATGCGGACAGCACAGATGAGGACAGCAGCGAAGACAGGAAACCTCTCACCGCAGATGAACTGGAAGAGACGTCTCTTAAATACCTGCACCTGACGGAGTCGCAGAACGACTGGATCAGCAAGGCGGTCAAGGAACAGAAGAAAAAAAACAGCATCCAGACGAAGCGCGACGCCAAGGCAGATGAAATCAAGGATGCACTGGACAGTGAGACCGCTGATTTTGAACAGGAAAAGAAGGATTTTGAAGAGGAAGAGGCGGACTATCAGAAGAAACTGAAGGAAGCGGAGGAAGGTCAGACGGTGACCGGTTCGCAGTCTTCTGATGCCGGAACTTCAGACGGTGCTTCATCGGGCAGCAGCTCATCAGGAAGTGCTTCAGGTACTTCACAGAACAGCGCTTCGACGGGAAGCACATCTGCTGGCTCTTCTGCCGGTGATGAAACGGTCATCACGAAAGATAATAACGGAAATATCCGTACGATCATTATTCACCCGGACGGAACGACGTCGATCGACGATTCTGACAGCGATACGGACGGACTGTCTGAGACCACTTCGTCGGGAACCATCCAGAATGCGGCTGCCAATACGGCCGGTCATTCGACGCAGTCGACGCAGAACACGGCGGACAGCGGTAACGCTGCTGCGGATGCATCGGCGGATGCCGGCGCGTCATCTTCAGCGGCGGATACTTCGGCCTCCGGTGATACGGCGGCGACAGATACCTCGGGGACGGACGCATCCGGAACGGATGCCTCAGGCACGGCTTCCGAAGGAACGGCCGTTACCGGTCAGGATATTGTGAATTATGCGCTGCAGTTTGTCGGCAACCCTTATGTGTGGGGCGGCACCTCACTGACGAACGGCTGCGACTGCTCCGGATTCGTTCAGCAGGTATTCGCGCATTTCGGCATTAAGCTGACGAGGACAACCTACACGCAGTGCAAGGAAGGAAAGGAAATTTCCTACGCGGATATTCAGCCCGGCGATGTTATTTACTATTCCGGGCATACGGCCATCTACATCGGCAACAACCAGATCGTTCACGCGGCCAACTCCAGAGTCGGCATCATCGTTTCCAACGACCCGACCTACATGACGATCCAGACCGTGAGAAGGTTCTACTGATAAGGAATATAAAGCTTCCGACCTCTGACACCAGAAAAATGTGTCAAAAAAATAAATAAATGTTACAAAACTGTTGCAAATCATTTCACAAATGTGTTATTATCTTCTTGCACGGAGGGAGAAGCCTCCGCAGCATGGAAATGATCTGAATGCGGAACAGCAACGGCAGCAGGGGAGAGAAAGACTGCAGGCTCCGCACCGATGGTTCAGAGGGAGAGAAACGAGATGAGAGTAGATTCTGCAATGTCCAATTTCATCACACCGATGAAGTCGTGGAAGATGGGCGTTAACGGCATTTCGACAGGAGACAGCAGCAATGCAGCCGTATCCGGTACCGGTCAGGTGCCGTTTCAGGATGTCTTTAAGTCGGCTGTCGATCAGGTAAAAAGCACGCAGGCCAATGTGGAGAATCAGGAGTATCTGCTTGCCACGGGTCAGCTGGAGGACGCGCACAGTCTGCCGATCGCAGAAGCCAAGGCATCGATTTCGCTGGATATGCTCATCTCGCTCAGAAATAAGGCGCTTGAGTCGTACAACGACCTGATCAAGATGAATGTCTGATCCAGGATGACGTCTGACAGCGTAAATCCGTCAAAATTTAAAAAAATATGAAAAAAATGGTGGGATTCTGTGTAAAACCTGATACAATCAGGTGGGGTTCCATCATTTTTTTATGTGACGGGACTTATGTGAACGTATTAAGCAGCTGAACGTCATATTACGCATAAGGCTGTAATCAGACGAGGTTGAACCATCTTGGGCAGAATAAGAGATGCCTGGAAGGAACTTTCCACAGGCACGAAGAGACTGCTGATTATCCTGGTCGTGGGTGCCGTCGCATTCGCTGCCGTGGGCGCGGTCCTTCTGAACAGAAGCAACAGCAAGGTTGAATATACGACGCTTTTCACGGGGCTGAGTCAGGATGAGGCGCAGGAGATCGCGCAGGTCATCACCGATCAGAACATACAGTATCTGTATGACGCGACAACCGGCACGATTCAGGTTCCCAAGGAGCAGGAGGATCAGCTGAGGGCGGATCTCCTGAGTCAGGGATACCCGAAGAGCGGCTTTACTTACGATACCTATATCAGCAACAGCGGCCTGATGGCGACAGAGTCGGACAAGAAGCAGTACACCCTGTACGAGCTTCAGGACCGTCTGGGCGCCACGATCAGGCTTTTTGACGGCGTTCAGGACGCCAAGGTCACGATCGCGAAGGGCGATGAAGATTCCTACGTCCTCAATGAGGACGGCTCGACGAACGACGGATCCAATACGGATGTATCGGCCTCCGTTGTTGTTACCATGCAGCAGGGTGAGACCCTGACCGAGAAGAACGCTGACGCGATCCGGAACCTCGTCGCGAGATCGGTCAACGGACTGAATTTCACGAGCGTCTCGGTATTCGACGCCGCAACCATGACCGAGGTCGGCGGCAGCGGCACCGACACGGATACCGCGACCAGCCAGGAAGTCAATGACCTGACGAATGATGTGGAAGCGAGCATCGCACAGAAGGTCAAGAACGTCCTTGGCAAAATCTACAACGCCGACAATGTGGAGGTTTCCGTCAAGGGAAAGCTCGACATGTCCAGCGTGATCTCCGAAGATACGCAGTACAGTGTTCCGGTGCAGAGCACATCGGACGACAAGGTGGGTCTTCTCTCCAACGAGGATGACGAGACCGCCTACACGGGTCCCAACGCGAAGAATGCCGCCGGTGTGGCCGGCACGGACTCCAACGCGGATACGCCGGAATATGTCGTTTCCGACAGCACAGACGGCGACGGGACGGAGAGCTTTGATACCTCGACAAGCCGTGAATGGCTGTACAATACCCTGAAGACACAGACGGAAAAGAATCCGGGCACGCTGACGGATGTCTCCATCGCCGTTGTCATTGATACGGATGACACCTCCATCACAGAGGCGGAGCTGACGGACCTGATCGCGGATGCAGCCGGCATCAACCGCAATGATGCTTCAAACAAGATCACGATCGTGCGTGAGCCGATCACGGCGACATCGAGCTCGTCCACTTCGGAAACCACCACGCCGGAGACGCAGCCTGATGACAGTCTCATGCGTCTGCTGATCATGATCGGAGCGGCCGCAGTGGCCCTCATTGTTGTGCTGATTATTCTTCTTACCAGAAGAAGGAAGAAGAAAGCGGCAGCGGAGGCTGCAGCGGCAGAAGCAGCGGAGGAACAGGCAGAACTGGAGCGTCAGGAGGCAGAAGCGGCGGCAGCGGCAGCGGAAGAGGCCGCGAAGAAGGCCGAAGAAGAGCGCCCGGAGAGACAGACAAGTCTGGAGGAAATTGCAGCGAACGAGCGTGTACAGCGCAGCGAAGAGCTGAAAGAAAATATCGGCAACTTTATCGACGAGAACCCTCAGGCTGCAGCAAAGCTGATTCAGAGCTGGCTGAGAGAAGGGGAAGACAAGAATGGCAGAAAGCAGTACACAAGGAAGTAAGCCTGATGTCTCCGCTACCCAGTGGATGACCAGCAAGCAGAAAGCAGCGCTTGTGGTCATTTCGCTCGGCGCGGACAAGGCCTCGGAAATTTACAAATATCTCCCTGAGCGCGATATCGAGGAGCTCACCTACGAGGTGGCAAAAATCGGCCAGAGCACGAACTCTCAGGTCGAGGGCGCCCTGGATGAGTTTTACAGGCTCTGCCTGACGCACAAGATGATGACGGACGGCGGTCTCGATTACGCGAGAAACGTGCTCGAGAAGGCATTCGGAGAGACGACCGCGAGAAACCTTCTGGACAAGGTGACAAAGACCCTGCAGTCCAGACCGTTCAACTTTCTCGGGCAGGCGGATCCGCAGGCGGTGCTGTCTCTCGTATCCAACGAGCGCCCGCAGGTGATCTCGCTGATCCTGAGCTATCTGGACGCGAACCTCGCGGCAAACGTCATCGCGAACCTGCCGGAGGACAAGCGGCTGGAGACTGTCTCCGCCATGGCGAAGATGGACCGTGTGTCGCCGGAGGCGATCGGACTGGTCGAGAACGAGATGAAGCACAAGTACGACCAGATCATCACCAGCGAAGACAACATGAACCTCGGCGGTCTGGATTTTGCTGCCGACGTCATGAACAACATGGACAGAAGCACAGAGAAGCAGATCTTCGACGAGATGAACAAGATCGATGCGGATCTGGCTTCGGACATCAAGGAGAGAATGTTCGTATTCGAGGATATCATGAGCATGGACGACCGCTCGATCCAGCGTTTCATCCGCGAGTGCGATGCAAAGGATATCGTGTATGCACTGAAGACGGCGACCGACGATATGAAGGCGCTTTTCTTCCGCAATATGTCCAAGCGTATGGCTGACACCATCACATCCGATATGCAGACGACGCAGCATGTACGTCTGAAGGATGTCGAGGCGGCTCAGCAGAAGATTGTCAACCTGATCCGCGAGCTCGAGGATCAGGGCGAACTCGTGATCAACAAGGGAGGCGGAGGCGATGACATCCTCGTTTGATCCGGCCTTCCAGGCCGACGGCATGGAGAATTCCTTCCGGGAAAAATCACCGTACCGGCCCTATGTGTTCAAACCGGCTGAGTATTACGAGGTCGGCCGGCCGGACATGTCAGATTTTGACACCCGCGTGGAGAAGCCTGAACCCGCGGAGGAAAAGGACGGCGCGCCGGCGGAAGCCAAAAAGAGCGAGAGTGAAGCGGAGACCGAAAAAAGAAAGGCCGAGGCGCTGAAGTACACGAAGCAGGAGGCGGAACGCATTCTGAATGAGGCCCGTGAGGAAGCGGAGCGCATAAGAGAGACCGCGAAGCAGGAAGGCTTCCGGGAAGGCCTCGACCGCGGCCACGAGGAGGGACTCACCGAGTGCACCGCGCGCTATGAGCAGGAAATAAAGAAATTCCACGCGGACGCGCAGCAGGCGCTTGCCACGGTGGAGGAGACCAAGGACCGGATCATCGGAGACTACATCGGAGAGCTCCGGGATATCGCCGTGAATGTGGCGGAAAAGGTCATTCATGTCAGCCTGCAGTCGAGCGGCCGCGTCATCGAGAAGATGATCAGCGAAGAAGCGGAGAGCCACCGGAAGACAGACTGGCTGAAGATTTACATAGACAAGGAAGATTATAACCTTCTGGCAAAAACCGATGCCGATATGGCGGAGGAGCTTTCCAGGATCACGGACAACATCCGTTTTGTGGTCATGGACGGCGAGAAGGAAGGCTATCTGGTCATGGAGAGCCCGGAGGAGATTGTCGACATGAGCGTCGAGACGCAGATGAAGAACATTCGCGACAAACTCCGCGGCGTACTGATCGGGAATCGGGGCGATACAGAAGATGTATGAAAAAGTCATCGATGCCGTCAGATCGGCGGAGACCGTGAGCCGGATCGGCAAGATTGAAAATATTGTCGGACTGGCGATGGAAGCCTCCGGCGGCAAATGCTCGGTCGGTGACATTGTGATGATCTACAGTGAGGAGCTCGGCCGGGAGGTACCGGCGGAGGTTGTCGGATTCCGGAGTGACCGGATCCAGCTGATGACCTATGAAAGCAACGCCGGCATCGTAGCGGGGAGCTTTGTGCGCAACACCGGGCACAGACTCCGCGTTCCTGTCGGCGATTTTTTAAAGGGAAGAATCATCAATGCGATCGGGGAGCCGATCGACGGAAAAGAACCTTTTCCGGACGACTGCGCTTACTATACCATCAACAGTACCTACAGCAATCCGCTGACGAGACCTCCGATCCGGGAGCGCCTGAATCTGGGCATCAAGGCCATTGACGGCCTCAATACGATAGGCAAGGGACAGCGTATCGGAATTTTTGCCGGGTCAGGCGTTGGAAAAAGTACCCTCATGGGTATGATAGCGAAGAACGTAACTGCCGATATTAATGTTATAGCCCTTGTCGGAGAACGTGGACGTGAGGTCCTCGAGTTCGTTCAGAAGGATCTGGGAGAGGAAGGCATGGCCAGAACGGTGCTGGTTGTCGCCACCTCCGACCAGCCCGCGATGATGAGACTGAAGTGTCCGCTCGTCGCCACGACGATCGCTGAGTATTTCAGGGATCAGGGACTGGACGTGCTTCTGATGATGGATTCGCTCACGCGTTTTGCCATGGCGCAGCGTGAGATCGGGCTTGCGACCGGAGAGCCGCCGATCGCAAGAGGCTATACTCCTTCGATCTACTCGGAGTTCCCGAAACTTCTGGAACGCATATCGTCCTGTCCCGTGCCCTGGCGGCGCAGAACCATTATCCGGCGATCAACATCGGCGCGAGCATCTCGCGACTGATGGTTGAAATTGTATCGCCGGAGCACCAGAAGATGGCTTCGAAGATGCGCAACATCCTCGGCCTGTATAACAAGAACGCGGACCTGATTTCCATCGGCGCCTACCAGAAGGGAACGAATCCCGCGCTGGACGAGGCCGTGGAGAAGTATCCCGCGATCAACCGGTTTCTGGTGCAGTCGGTAAAGGAATCGTTCACCTACGAGCAGACACTGGAAGCCATGAAGACAGCGCTCATGTAGCTTCTGTCGATCTTAAGAGAGGCATGAGCTGAAACAGAGTGTTATCTCAGACGGAGCGTGATCTGAGGCGGAGCGTTATCTCAGATGAAGTGTGATCTGTGACAGAGCATTATCTCAGACGGCGCATGATCTGAGATGAAGCGGTGTCATGACCTGGGCAGATGGGGGAATGAACACACGGGGAGCGGCGCATGAAGAAATTTCAGTACAGCCTGCAGAGTGTCCTGAATTACAAACAGATGATTCTGGACGGGAAAAAATCTGAGTATGCGGGCATTCAGGCGGAGATCGAGGCAAAGAGAAACGAGATCGCCGCGCTGGAAAAGAAAAAACTGGAACTCCAGTATGCCTTCGATGATGTAAAGCATCACGGGGCGCCCATCGAGAAGTTTCTGCTGTTTTCGCAGATGATCGACGGTGCGGATGACCAGATCAGATATCAGAACCGGCTTCTGGAAAAGCTGCAGAAAAAGGCGGAGCGCAAGAAAAAGGAAGTGATCGCCGCCAACATTGATGTCAACAAGTTCGAGAAGCTGAAGGAAAAGAAATTTGCGGAATACAGGGCTGCGGAGCAGAAGGAGAATGAGGCTTTTATCGAAGAATTCGTTCAGAACACTTCCGCAAGAAACCAGTCCGCATAACCGGGTGTATAACAGCCCGGGTGACATTCCGGTGAATCCCGAAAGATTTATGTCCGTCTGATTTTCAGGTGATTTTCAGACGGGAGGAAGTCTTCCGGTTCACATATATGGTGCCGGATTTCCGGTGCCGGCCTGCCTTCCGGCAGGCAAAGCATCAAAAATCTTAAAGAAAGGAGGAACAGAGCAGGTGAACAGACTGATGTCAGTTCCGGATATGCAGCCTGATTTTCAGGAAAAGACAGCCGGAACAGCGGGAAGCAGCGCTTCGAAGGACAGTCGTTTTGCCGATCTGATGTCGATGGCACGGAGTGCCGGAAGCGGAAGAACACGGCAGAGCACGGTTAAGAGCGGACTGATTTCCGGAAAGACAGGGTCAGCAGTCAGGCGCACAGCGCAGCGGACCGGAAAGCCCGGAACTTCTTACGGACTGAACGGTACAGAGGCTGGTTCCGCGATGCAGAGTTCTGGCATGCAGGCGGGCATAGCAGCACAGCAGCAGTCGGGCGTATCCGGCACAGATAACCGGACGGCCGGGACAGAAATATCCTCAGAGGCACGTGTGCAGTCAGTGGAAGAACGGATGGTCCGTGCTTCGGCAGAGGATACAGCCGTCAAAGCAGATCATGTGGCAGATGCATCACTGAATGAAGTCGCCGTGAAAGCTGAAGCGGCAGGAAAGGCCGGATCAGCAGGAGATGGCGTTCAGACAGCAGATGCGGCAGCACAGAGTACAGCAGTACAGAACGGACAGATCCCGGTGGATCTGACGGCAGCACAGAGCCGGCAGATGATGACAGAGGCAGCACTGGCGGATCTGGATGCGGCAGCGCAGAATGTAGCAGCACAGAACGCGGCTGATGCGGTGAGTGCGGCGGCAGGAAATGCGGAAGCGCAGAGCACAGCAGTGCAGAATGCAGCGGATGCGGCCGGTGCGGCAGCAGGAAACGCGGCGGCACAGAGTGCGGCGGATGCGGTGAGTGCAGCGGCACTGAACACAGCTGAGGCAGCAGGAAACGCGGCGGCACAGAGTGCGGAAACGCGGCGGCACAGAGTGCGGCGGATGCGGTGAGAGCAGCGGCACTGAACACAGCTGAAGCAGCAGGAAGTACGGCAGCGCAGAGCGCAGCGGATGCGGTGAGTGCAGCAGCAGAAAAGACAGCAGCACAGAACACAGCTGAAACGGTCAATGCAGCGGCAGAAAATACAGCACAGAACCCGGCAGAGGCAGCCGATGCAGCGGCAGGCAATGCGACGGTGCAGAACGCAGCTGAAGCAGGCCATGGTGCAGCACAGAAGGCAGCGGATGCGGCTGATGCAGCAGCAGAAAGCGCAGCGGCACAGAAGGCAGCTGAAGCGGCAGGCAATGCGGCGGTGCAAAACGCAGCTGAAGCAGGCCATTTTGCAGCACAGAACGCAGCGGATGCGGTCAGTGCGACAGAAGAAAATGCAGAGGCGCAGAGCGCAGCAATGCAGAACACAGCGGATGCGGTCAGTGCGACAGAAGAAAATGCAGAAGCGCAGAGCGCAGCGGATGCGGTGAGTGCAGCGGCAGGAAATGCAGAAGCACAGAGTGCAGCAATGCAGAACACAGCAGATGCGGTCAGTGCGACAGCGGGAAATGCGGCAGCGCAGAGCGCAGCGGATGCGGTGAGCGCAGCGGCAGGAAATGCAGCAGCACAGAACACAGCAGTGCAGAGCGCGGCAGATGCGGCAGCAGGAAGTACGGCAGTACAGAATGCAGCTGACGCGGCGGAAAGTACAGCAGGAAATGTGGCAGCACAGGACGCAGCTGATGCAGTGACACAGAATGCAGAAGCAGCAGGAAGAGCGGCACAGAACGCAGCCGGTACGGATGCGGCAGCGCAGACAGCTGACGTGAATGAAGCGGTGCAGAACGGCACAGCCGGGACGACGGACACGACAGACACAGTTCAGAAACCGGACCGGACGGCAGAGAGCACACAGGATGAGTCATCAGGTGTGACAGAGACCGGCACGGACGGAACAGAAACAGCTGCAGCTGACCATGTTCAGGCGTCACAGCAGAGCGAAAAGCAGCGCAGTGATTTTTCCGGAGAGTCAGAGACGGACGAAAGCCGCAGTGAACGGCAGAACGGTTCCGACGAGAGCAGCGCGAGAATCATTAACGCAGCAGAGGCACAGATCAGGAGCGACAGCTATTATGTCAGGGAAACAGTGATCTCGGTGAGAACCGTGGAAGTCCACACAACCCGCACAACAATGGTGAATGACATTGCTTCTTATCTGGGCAGACACATGCCGCCGGAGAACGGATCGCTCGAGATCGAGCTGAATCCGGTCAACCTTGGCAGGCTGATGATCCGCGTGGCCTATGATGTGGAAAAGACGGTTGTTTCCATCGTGGCAAGTCAGATGGATACCCTGAGAATGCTTTCGCAGCATGCGCAGCAGATGGGCGATATCCTGAGACGGAGCACCGGGGAAGAAACGACAGTCCTGGTACCTGAGGTGCCGCAGAATGATCAGGCGGACGAGATGATGAATACGGAAGCCAGATCGCAGAACAGGCGGGAAGCGGATGAAAATCCGAACCGCAGTCAGAACAGACGCGGCAGGTCAGATGAATTTCTGAACAGAATGAGACTTGGCATGATCTGAGAAAGGAGATGAAAGAAAATGGCAGAGGTAAGCAAGATCGCTGAAACCACCGATCCGTATACCCAGCAGACGTACAAGCCGCAGTCGACAGACAAAAACACACTGTCGATGGAAAATTATTTTCAGCTGCTGTCGGCGGAGCTGGCAAACCAGGATATGACCAACCCCATGAGTACGACCGATCTCATGAATGAGATGAGCCAGATGGGTATGGTTCAGTCCATGGCTTCGATGACAGAAGCGCTGAAAACCGTGAATACGCAGACCCAGCAGAGCTATGCGGCGAGCATGGTCGGCAGAAAAATCGAGTACGACGGCCAGGGATATACGGCGGATGACGGCACAGCCGTTGCAGAGGGTACGCGAAAGGGCGTTGTGGAATCCGTGAATTTCGGCGGAGACAATCCGACGTTCCGTATCGAGGGAGACCCGAATGACTACGAACTTTCAGCGATCAAGAAGGTACTGAAGGCAGAGGAAGAGGAAGACAAGGACGCGAAAGCCAAAAAGAATGCTGCGGTGACAGCGGATACGGACACTGAAGGGAGTTCATCATGAATTCAGACCGGATAACAGATTTTGCCGCTGCGGCCGTGCAGCAGTCGATCCAGAGGCCTGTTTCCGGAACTTCCAGAAGTGGTTCGAACGACGTATCCTTCCGGCAGACACTGGAAAAGGAAAAACAGTCCGAAAGCCTCAGCTTTTCCAGACATGCGGCGGAGCGGCTTGATCAGAGAGGCATCAGCGTCAGCGACGGTCTGATGAGCGATCTGGAACAGGCAGTATCCAAAGCGAGGGAAAAAGGCTCCAAAGAGGTCGCGGTCATCGGGAGCGAGGGGATTTTTATCGTGAATGTCCCGAACAACGTGGTCGTGACGACAATGACGCAGGACGATATGAAGGACAGAATCCTTACGAATATCGACGGCGCGGTCATTATGCAGGGCAAAAGGTAAAAAAAGTAATAAAAAGTACGAAATGAAACGATATTAATAGTTGAAACGTATGAATCAAGGGCCGGACCTTTCAAGGAAGCCCGAGCGGAGATCTGAAGTATCTCCGCACATGCAGAAAAAAAGAAAGGGTTTAAAGCAAATGTTAAAAGCAATGGACTCCGCGGTAGCAGGACTTCGCGCACATCAGAACAAGCTGGATGTCATCGGTAACAACATCGCCAACGTCAACACCAATGGTTATAAATCACAGAACTACACCTTCAAGGATTCGCTGTACACCACAGCGGCAAGCTCCAGCGGCGGCCAGGCGAACACGGCAGGCGCAGCTACCGTCGGCGGTATCAACGCTTCCCAGTACGGCTATGGTTCCATGACCGGTGTCATCTCCACCGATATGTCCTCTACCACACCGAGCTATGTAGGCGGATTCAATGCCAGCATCAACGGACAGGGATTCTTCGTGACCAAGTCAACGAACCTCCGTCTGACATTTTCAGCGGTAAGCGGGACCACTTCTAAGGCGGATGTGGATAAATCAAACAGTGCGCTGATGAAGAATTCACAGTTCTCCTTCACCCGTGTGGGCCAGTTCTCACTTGATGCCAACGGCTATGTGGTTGATGCCAACCAGAACTTCGTTTACGGATATCAGCCGGCTAAAAGCGGCGATACCATTGACGCTGACGGCAAAACGATGGAAGGCAAGAATGCCGATATCACGAATCCGGAAGCTTATGATATTAAGCATCTTCAGCCGCTGCGTGTTCCGTCCAGTGTCAACTGGAAGTCCGACGGTGTCAATACGACCGCTGAGAGAGACTGGGAATTTGGTAAATACGCAGCTGCGACGGGTGCTTATCAGAGCCCGAATACAGACGCACAGACGGCACTGCAGATGAAGAGCATCTCGATCGATGACAGCGGTATTATCAAAGGAACGCTGGAAAATAAACAGGGCAATCCGGTTACGGTTGTCATCGGTAAGGTAGCACTTGCTACGTTCCAGAACCCTGAAGGTCTTACCAAGGCCGGCAACAACACGTTTGTGACAAACAACGTGGATAACGCCGGTACTGTGACGACCGGTGTGCCGGGCGGTGCAAACTCCACCCTGATGGCAGGTTATCTGGAAGGCTCCAACGTTGACCTTGCGAAGGAATTCTCCGACATGATCACCGCTGAGAGAGGCTTCCAGGCAAACTCCAAGATGATCACCGTCAGTGATGAAGTTCTCCAGGAACTTGTCAATATGAAACGTTGATAACGCCTGACTGAACCGGTGGCATGACATACGTACCGCCGGAAAAACAGAATAAGCGTACACTCATACGACGCCGCCGCGCAGGAATGCCCGGCGGCGCCGGAAAGGTTTATATCATGATTAAGCTGGTCCGCCTGAATGGCGAAGTCATTTACCTGAATTACCTGCAGATCCTCTACATGGAATCCATTCCGGAGACGAAGATCAAACTGGTCAACGGAGATTTTTTCCTTGTGAAGGACAGCATTGAATCAGTGATCGAACAGGTTCAGCAGATGCTTGCCACGATCCTGACGTTCAGAGACAAGGAAGCGGACCGGGAAGTATTATCTCATTTCAGGGAAGTATGAGGAAATATCCCGGGGAAAGCGTTTTTCTCTGAAATAGGTCAAAGGAGGCACCTGTTACATTATGGATTTATCTACATTAGTCGGGTGGGTGCTTGCGGCTATCCTGATCGTTGCCGGTATTAAGATTCCGAAGCTGGGGAACTTCTACGATCTCCCCAGTATCGAGATCGTTGTCGGCGGTACGATCGCGGGTCTGATCGCGTGCTATCCGTTCAGTACAATAAAAGATATTCCGAAACACCTGAAACTCTGCTTTAAGGGCAATATGTTTGATGTGCCCAAGACGGTTGACAAGATTGTCGAGCTGGCCATGGTCGCCCGTCAGAGCGGACTGCTGGCGCTCGAGGAAAAAGCGGATGAGATCGAGGAGCCTTTTTTCAAGTCGGCGGTTCTGATGATCGTCGATGCGAATGATCCGGATAAAGTGCGTGCGGAACTGGAGCGGCGGCTGGATGACAAGCTGGCGCGTCACGAGGAGGTCAGAGGCCTGTATCTGAAAGGATCGGCACTGGCACCTGCCTTCGGTATGATCGGTACCCTGATCGGACTGATCAACATGCTGAAAGGAATGAATCTGTCCGGATCCGGCGGCGCCAGTACGCTGGGCCAGGATATGTCCGTCGCCCTGATCACAACCTTCTACGGTTCTGCTCTTTCCAACGTTCTGTTCCACCCGATCGCTCAGAAGCTCGGCGTCAGAAACAGTGAAGAGGAACTGTACTGTGAGACGATCATCGAGGGCGTTATCTCGATCCAGAACGGCGACAACCCGAAGACGATCCGTGAGAATCTGCTGTCTTCGCTGCAGACGCAGGAAGCAGTCAAACTTCTTTCACAGGAGTCCGGCGGCAGCACGGGAGGCGCATAACAGATGGCAAGGAAAAAAGGCGGAGGCGGAGGAGATGAAGGCGGAAGCTGGATGGACACCTATGGTGACCTGGTTACGCTTCTGCTGACCTTCTTCGTTCTCCTTTATTCGATGTCCAGCCTTGACCAGAGCAAATGGGAACTTTTCGTCAAGAGTATTTATCCCGGTATGGAAGATGCCGACGGTGAGGCCACGGAAAAGGTCATTCTGAATGCGAATGCCTCTTCCGCGAACTCTTCATCTTCGGGGGTTCTCGGAGATTCCGTCGAGATGAACGATGTGTCGGAGCTGGATGTGAATCAGCTGTATATCACGCTCGCCAAACAGATGGACAGTCAGGGAGTGGAGGGTGCTTCGGTTTCCCGGGGCACCGATTATACGTTCGTGGAATTCAAGGACAATGTCTTCTTTGAGGGCGACTCTTCCACGATCTCCCAGGAAGGGCAGCGCGCCCTTGATGTATTCTGCGACGCGCTGGCTCCGTATGCGAATCAGATCTCGCAGATCGATATCATGGGCCACACGGCGTCGGCGGCCGGAGAGAACAATATCCGGAGCGACCGTATGCTGGCGGCGATGCGAGCCGCCGAGGTCTGCATCTATATCCAGAACAAGAACTTTATCGATCCGGGCGAGCTGGTCAGCATGGAGTACGGCATGTTCCGGCCTGTGGCATCCAATGACACCGAGGAGGGGCGGATCGCCAACCGGCGTGTACAGATCCTCCTGATCGACAAGGGTGCGGAGGCGAGAAATCCCGATGACTACATGGAGGAGCAGAACAGCGGAGCCAATGCGGACAAAACGCTCTCAACAGACGGAAATCCGTCTACGGATGTGACGCTCGGTCAGGACGCGGCAGCGACAATTACGAATTAAAATCACTGCAGTCATAAATTTTTCCGTAAAATTAATAGAATATTGGCTAAAATCCTTGTGACAAACCATGCAGAAGATGTAAAATATAACGATAGTGACTGTCTCCTGCATAAATCTGTTCAGTCTGACGGGATGGCAGGCAGATCACCTGGGGCATGTAACACGTGTCCCGGGCTTTGAAATGGCATGATGCAGGTGTTACGGACATCATAGAAAACCCAGGTAGAAGGCTGATATTATGGCAGATGTATTATCACAAAGTGAGATTGATGCCCTTCTGAAATCCATGAAGGAGTCGACCCCGAAGGCACCTGCCGCTTCCGCGGAGCAGGCTCCGGCAGAACAGAAAGCGGCAGAGGTGCCGCAGACTGCCCCTGCGGAGGATGAGTACAGCAAGTACGATTTCTACAGCCCGAGGAAGTTCACCAAGGAGCGGCTCAAGCTTCTCAGAAGTATTTTTGAGAACTATGCCAGAATTCTGACCTCGCAGGTCAACGGTATTTACCGGACCATGACGGATATCACGGTCATTGAGCTGCGGGAGAGCCGGTACTATGAATTTGTCAATTCCTTCCATGAGAATGACTGCATGACGATCGTGGAAGCGAGCGTCAAGGGCAAGGGCAAGTTCAGCGTACCGATGATGGCATATGTCACGCCGGGACTGACGCTCACGCTGTCGAACAGGATGCTCGGCGGCGGCGGAGAGGTCATTCATGTAGAGGACGATTACCGGTATTCCGATATCGAGATGTCGCTCTACAAGAGGATCATGGAGAGCATCATTCATACGCTTTCCGACGGCTTCACGAATTACATAGACATGGATTTTCAGCCGACCCGTGTGGAGGAGAACCCTTCCATGGTTCAGGAAGTCGGGCTGGATGAGACGGTTGTGCTGGTTGTGCTCAATGTCGACGTAACCGGTATCGCATCAGAAAAAATCCGCTTCTGCATACCCGGCACGATGCTGGAACAGGTGTTCCGGATCATCGACAGCCGGAAGATGCTGGCAAGGGGATTTAAATATTCCAATAATTCAGACACCATCATGCATCATCTCGAGAATACGAGATTCCCGCTGACAGCGCAGCTGGGAACGGTAAGGCTTTCCATGGAGGACCTGTACCGGATGAAGGAAGGCGACATTATAGACCTGAACAAGACCAAGGACAGCCTGCTGACGCTGTACGTGGGAAAGCAGTCCTGGTTCAGGTGCTCCATGGGAACACACAAGCGCAACATTGCCGTCCGGATTGAGGAAAGGATTCCGCGGCCGTCGGACGATGATGAGACTGAGGATATAAGCAGACTGATCGGTGAAGATTCCGGTGATGATGCCGGAGATACAGGTAACGGATCAGATGACGATGCCGCACCGAAGGAACGGGCAGAATAAACGGACAGAAACGTCTGATAAGTTGAAGGAGAACTGAGAAATGGCAAAAATTATGCTGGTTGATGACGCGGCCTTTATGAGAATGATGATCAAGAATTCTCTCAAGAACGGGGGATTCGGTGATGCGACTTTTATCGAGGCTACTGACGGTCTTGATGCGGTCAGCAAATACGGGACCGAACATCCGGACCTCGTTATCATGGATATCACCATGCCGAACATGGACGGTCTGCAGGCACTGAAGAAGATCAGAGAAGCGGACCCGAATGCGAAGGTTGTGATGTGTACCGCCATGGGCCAGGAAAGCATGGTCGTGGAAGCCATCAAATCCGGCGCGAGGGATTTTGTCGTAAAGCCGTTCAACGCAGAGAGAATCTGCTCTACGGTAAAGGAGATCCTGGGCTGATTTTTTCCGGGTCCGGATCTTTCGTTCTGAAAGGAGGAATGACTATGTCGTCTTTTCTGGACAGCTTTGATATCAGTGCTTCGGGCATGAGCGCACAGAGAGTGCGCCTTGACGTGGCATCAGAAAATATTGCCAATGTGGACACCACGAGAACGAAGGACGGAGGTCCTTATATCCGCAAGGATGTCGTTCTTGAGAGCTTCGGCGAGGGCACGACTTTCGCGAATGCGCTCCGCAGGGCGAGAACAGGACAGAGTACGCTGAATACGGGCAAGAGCGGCGTCCGCGTGAAGGAAATTGTCGAGGATTCACGTGAGACGAAGCGCGTCTATGATCCGACCGATCCGGATGCCGATGAGGACGGATATGTGGAATATCCGAATGTGGACGTCCTGAAGGAGACGGTCGACGCCATGGAGGCAACAAGGTCCTATCAGGCGAATGTGACGGCGTTCAATGCCGTGAAACAGATGACGCAGTCAGCAATGGATATCAATATTTAATACAGGTATTAATGACATCCAGGGAGAGATAAGCAATGGGTACAACCACCTTTAACGCAATGGAAATCGACGCCATTGGCGAGATTATGAATATCAGTATCGGAGCATCGGCGACCGCCGTTTCCACCATGCTGGGAACCGCGACGAATATCACGACTCCGATCGTTTCCATCGAGACGAGGTCCCAGTTCAACTTCAAGGAGCTGGAGCCGGCGATCGGCGTGGAAATCTCTTATGTTAAAGGTCTTTCCGGCAGAAATGTCATGATGTTCAGCCGCGATGACGTCCGTGTCATCGTCGGTATGATGATGGGAGAGGAGATCCCTCCGGAAGAGTTCGAGATGAACGAACTCAACGAGAGTGCGATCCGCGAAGTCATGAACATGATGATGGGCTCGTCAGCTACCGCCCTGTCGGAGTTTCTGGGATATCCGGTTGATATCTCTACGCCTGTATCTTTTGAAGTCCATAATGCCAACGATTTTAAGGATAAATATTTCCCGAATGACGAGCCGCAGGTTGTGGTTCGTTTTTCTCTGGAAATCGGCGACAGACTGAGCAGTGAGTTCCTGAACATCATGGGGGCGGATCTGGCGAAGAAGCTTCTTGAGCCGTATGCGGACAGTCTGGGCACCGGTACTTCCGTAGATTCGGAGCAGCCGGCGGCAGAAGCACCCGCGGCGGAGGTTTCCGCAGAGGCGGCAGCACCCGCGCCTGAGGCAGCGCCCGCACCTGAAGCGGCACCTGCGGCAGAGGCACCGGCAGCCGCGGACAGCGGTTCGGACAGGCCTCTGGATCAGAATGCGACGGATGCACTGCTTGCTTCTCTGAAAGCTGAGAACAGCGGCGATACCTCAGCGCCCGCACAGAGCGGAGCGGCGGAAGGCGCCGGCACAGAGGCGCCGAAGGCTCAGCCGATGAGCGATGAAGAAGCGAAGGCACAGTATGAATCCATGACGAAAGGCCAGCGGCCGCTGAGCCAGGGTGAGACGGACGCCATTCTTGCTTCGCTGAAACAGCAGGCGTCAGACGAAGGCGGTGCCGGTACGTCACAGCCGGCCGCACAGAGTGCGCCGTCCGGCGGTTCGGACAAACCGCTGGATCAGAATGCGACAGATGCACTGCTCGCCTCTCTGAAGGCGCAGAATGCGGCACCTCAGCCGGCACAGGCACAGAATGCAGCCCCTCAGGCCGCAGCACAGCCGGCACAGATGCAGAACGCAGCGGCACCTCAGCCGGCACAGGCACAGAGTGCAGCTCCTCAGGCCGCAGCACAGCCGGCACAGATGCAGAACACAGCGGCAGCACAGCCGGTGCAGGCTCCTCAGGCTGCAGCACAGCCGGCACAGATGCAGAACACGGCAGCGCCTCAGGCCGCGCCCGGGATGGCGCAGCAGGGTTACGCACCGCAGGGCTATCCTCAGCAGGGATACGCGCCGCAGCAGCCGTACATGCAGCAGCCATATTACGCACCGCAGCCTCAGGCCTATGCACCGCAGCCTGATCCGGCCATGGCGAAGCTTCTCCAGTCCATGCAGGAGTCACAGGCGCAGATGATGCAGCTTCTGGCTCACATGAACGACGATCAGAAGCAGGAAAAGGAAAGACGCGAGAAGGAAGAGCGGGAGCGCGAGGAGCGTGCGGCCGCGGAAAAGAAGGATGCGGCCCGCAGGGAGAAAGACGCGAAGCCGAAGGTTTTCCGCAACCTTCACGCACCGGAGTATGCCGATATTCCGACCACCGGAGAAACCGAAGAAGAAAACCGCGAGATGCTGATGAAGGTCCCGCTGGAGATTTCCGTGGAGATCGGCCGGACAACGAAGCCGATCAAGGATATTCTCGAGCTGACACAGGGTTCCCTGGTCGTTCTCGACAAGATGGCCGGCGAGCAGGCCGACCTGTATGTGAACGGCGAGTGCATCGCCCGCGGCGACGTCGTTGTCGTTGAGGATAACTTCGGTATCCGTATTACCGAGATTCTGAATAAAGATATGTACAGGGAGGAAATCTGATGGGCGCACTGTCTGTCGTTTCCGTCATTCTTGTCTGCATCATCATCATTGTCATTGCCTGGCTTTTCAGCAGGCTGCTGGGCAGGACATGGTCGAAAGCGCAGAAAGGGCGCTATCTGGATATCGTGGATCAGGTTCCCCTCGGACAGGACCGGGCGATCCTGATCGTCAGCATTCAGGGACATTACTATCTCGTGGGCGCCACAGCGCAGCACATTCAGCTGCTCGCGGAGCTCGGCGAGGATTTTGATCCCGGTGACGTCCGGGAGACTTTCGGACCCGGGCAGAACGGCGGTGCCGGAAACGGTGCCGGCGGGATGAATTTTTCCGACGCGCTGAAGCTGAATCTGAAGAAGCTGTCGGATCAGATGACTAACAGGAAAGGCCGTAAATAAATGGAAGATGTGTCAACAATCTCGCAGATCATAACCGGACTGAACGGCGGAAATGTGCCGGCGCTGGATATGATCTATACGCTGACACTGGTGGCGCTGCTTCCCTCGATTGTGATTATGATGACCTCCTTCGTGAGGATCATCATAATTCTTTCTTTCACGAGGAATGCCCTTGGTGTGCAGAACACGCCGCCCAATATCGTTCTGACCGGTATGGCGCTGTTTCTGACGCTGTTCATCATGTCGCCCACGCTGAGCGATATCCGGACAGAGGCGTATGAACCGTACAAAAGCGGGGAGATCACGCAGGAAGAGGCCATTACCCGCTCCGTGGAGCCCATGAAGGAATTCATGCTGAAGAATACGGAGCAGAATACACTGAATAAGTTTGTCAGCATGGCACACCAGAAGAAACTGGATAATCCGAAGGATTATTCCCTGACGATCATCACCCCGGCTTTCATGACCAGCGAACTGAAGCGCGGATTTATGGCCGGATTTCTGATATATCTGCCGTTCCTGCTGATTGACGTCGTCGTCGCCACGACCCTGATGTCGATGGGTATGGCCATGATGCCGCCTACCATGGTTTCGATGCCGTTCAAGCTGCTGCTTTTCGTCAGCGTAGACGGCTGGAACCTGCTGTTCTCGACACTGATCAACAGTTTCAGATAACAAAGGACAGACGAAAATGACAAATGCTGAAATCCTGGACGTTGTCCGGGAAACCTTTATGATGGCGCTGAGGATCTCGCTTCCGTTTCTGCTCGTCAGTATGCTGATCGGACTGATTCTTGCCATCCTGCAGGCGGCCACATCGATCAATGAGCAGACGCTGATGTTCGTGCTGAAGCTGGTCGGGATCGTCGTGATGATTTTTCTGCTGGGCAGTTCCATACTGACCAGCCTGCAGGGATTTTTTACGGATATACTGCAGATGATAGAAACCGGATAACGGAGGATGAACGGTGGGCCTTCAGATCGTTGTTCTGTTTGCCTTTATCATAATGAGAATGACCGGAGCGGTCGCTTTTAACCCGGTGTTCGGACACAGCAATGTGCCTGCGACGATCCGCGGCGCGCTGGTCATGGTCTTCTCCATCATGATGTACATGTGGACAGGCGGAACGATGACGGAGATGCCGGGTACGATTATCGAGTTTTCGGTCATGGCGCTGAAGGAACTGTTCTTCGGCTTCGTGATCGGCTTTGGCTTTCAGCTCGCCGTCATGGTGATCCGCTACGGTACGGCGATTATTGATTACACCATGGGACTTTCCATGGCACAGGTATATGATCCGCAGACCAGTACGCAGATGACGGTTTCCTCGCAGCTGTACAACGCATTCATGATGCTTGTCTTCATGGCGAAGGACGGGCACCTGCGTTTTATGCAGATTGTATTCGGCGCGGCGGATACCATTCCGTTCGGACAGGTTATGCTGAACCTGGAGCTGCCGAAATATGTCATTCAGTATTTCGCCCAGTGCATTGTCATGGGCATTCAGTTTGCGATGCCGATCATCATCATCGAAATGCTGATTGAGGTGTCGGTGGGCCTTCTCATGAGAGTTGTGCCGCAGATCAATATTTTTGCGGTAAACTTCCAGATAAAAATCATCGTCGGCCTTCTGATGCTGCTGATCCTTTTCACACCGATGTCCGATGTGATCGACCGGGCGTGGTCGTCCATGTTCGACCAGATCTATCAGCTCGTGGGGCTGATGACGCCGGTTTCGCAGTAAACCTGCCTGCTGCAGGCGGTGCCGCATGATGATCATCTCAGGCCGGAGGATATAATTTGGCTGGTGAAGACAAAACCGAACAGCCGACTGCCAAACGGATTAATGATACCAGGGCAGAAGGAAACGTGTTCCAGAGCCGCGACATCGTCACGGTGGCGGTCCTTCTGATCGTGACAGTCATTCTCAGGTTCCGGCTGTCCGCTATGGAAACGGAGCTCTCGAATTTTCTGAAGCATGTGCTGACGCTGATGCGGGGTGACACCTCGTCCATGCTCAGCAAGGAGCTTATGATAGAATTTGCGCGCACGGCGGCTGTCTGCGCGCTGCCGATCGCCATTCTGGCGGCGGCCGTGGAGATTCTGGCGGCCGGCGTACAGACGAGATTCAACTTCTCGCAGAAGGCATTAAGGCCGAAGCTTTCGCGCCTCAACCCGGCAAACGGAATCAAGAGGGTCTTCTCTCTCCGCGGGCTGATGACGCTTCTGAAAAATATTGTAAAAATCATCATTCTGTTCTACTTTGCCTACACCATGATCCGGGATGATATCATCCCGATCGCGAGAACGATGGATATGTCGGTCCCGCAGGGGGCGGCAGAACTTTTTTCGATGATGTATGATCTCGTCATGCGGATCATCATGGCCTTCGCGGTTATCGCGGCCGTCGACTACCTGTTTGAGCGCCGGCAGTATACGAAGGATCTCATGATGACCAAGCAGGAGGTCAAAGAGGAATACAAGATGACCGAGGGCAACCCCGAGATCAAGGGCCGCATCAGGAGAAAGCAGCGTGAGATTTCACAGCGCCGGATGATGCAGCAGGTCCCTCAGGCGGATGTCGTCGTCAGAAACCCTACGCACTACGCGGTGGCTCTCAAATATGAGCCGCACAAGACGCCGGCGCCTGTCGTGCTGGCGAAGGGTGTGGATTCTCTCGCGCTGAAAATCGTCAGCGTCGCGGAGGAGAATGACGTGCCGTGCATTGAGAACGTGCCTCTGGCGAGGTCACTCTATAAAGCATGCGAGGTCAACGAGGTGATTCCTCCGGAGTTCTACGGAGTTGTCGCGGAACTGCTTGTCTTCATCTACCGACAGGAGAACAGGGAAGACATTCTGAACATGTAAGGGATCAGACGAATGCGGAAATTTCTGAAAGAATTATTATCCAATTCAGTCACACTGATGGTGATCGTCATCATCCTGATGATGATCATACCGATCCCCGTTTCGATCATTGACTTTGTCATCCTGCTTTACTGGGCACTTTCCATGATGATCCTGATCATCACCATGTCGATCCACGACCCGCTGGAGTTCTCGATTTTTCCGACATTGCTGCTGGTCACGACACTGTTCGGCATGGGAATCAATGTATCGACGACGCGAAACATCCTGGCCAACGGCGGTGCTTCCGGCAAGCTGATCGCAGCTTTCGGAAACTTCGTCATGCAGGGCAACGTTGTTGTCGGTATCATCATATATATTATCATCGTCCTGATGAACTTCCTCGTCATCAACAAGGGTGCCGAGCGAGTGGCCGAGGTATCGGCAAGATTCAGTCTGGACGCCATGCCCGGAAAGCAGATGGCCATCGACTCCGATCTGTCGACGGGTACCATCGATGAAAAAGAAGCGGCCCGCCGCAGAGCCAACGTATCGAGGGAATCTCAGTTCTACGGCTCCATGGACGGTGCTACGAAGATCGTCAAGGGCGATGCGGTCATGTCGCTGATCACGACCGTGATCAACCTGGTCGGCGGTATGATCATCGGTATGGTACAGGGCGGCGGCGATCTGCAGACGGTCGCGCAGACCTATACGATCGCAACGGTCGGCGACGGCCTTGTGGGACAGATCCCGAGCCTTCTGGTATCCACCGCAACCGGCATGATCGTTACGCGTGCCGTGGCGGAGGGATCCCTCAACGAGGATATCTCGAGAGAGTTTCTGGCACAGCCCAGAGCCTTCATTCTGACAGGCCTGATCCTCTGCGCCCTGGTTGTTGTGCCGGGCGTGCCGATCGGCGTATGTCTGGCCGTCGGCCTCGGCGTCGCCTTTGGCGGCGTGATGCTGAAGCGCCAGATGGAAAAACAGCCGGCGATCGGCAGGGCCATGAATGCAGCGGCCCAGGCGCCGCCGGGCGGAAAGGCAGCCGCGGGCGGTGCGGCACAGGCGGCAGCACCCCAGCAGGGCGGCAGACAGGCCGAAAAGCCCGTCAGCGAGGCGGACTATTTCAAGGATGTCAACAATGTGTACAAGCTGCTGACCGTCGAGCCGATCGAGCTCGACTTCGGATACAGCCTGATCCCGCTGGCCGACGAGAGCGTCGGCGGCCGTCTGATCAGCCGTATCGTCATTTTCAGGCGGCAGTACGCGCAGGATATGGGATTTATCGTACCGTCGGTGCGTCTGCGTGATTCTTCTACGCTGGGCACCAACGAGTACTGCATCAAGATAAAGGGCGAGGAAGTGGCCAGAGGAGAGATCCTCACCAATTATTTCCTCGCGCTGGAATCGGATGACGTGGAGCAGGAGATCGACGGTATCGATACGATCGAACCCGCCTACGGCATCCCCAGCAAGTGGATCCGGCCGGAGAACCGAGAGAAGGCGGAACTCTATGGCTACACGGTCATCGATCCTCTGTCGGTTATGGTTTCCCATCTGTCAGAGGTCATCAAGATGCACGCGTATGAGCTGATCACGAGACAGGAGGTTGTCCGTCTCGTCGAGAACCTCAAGTCGAAGGCACCTGAGCTGATTCAGGAAGTCATCGGACCTGTCGTCACCTACAGCATGCTGCAGCATGTGCTGATGAACCTGCTGCACGAGGGCGTATCGATCAAGGATCTCGAGACCATTATCGAGACGATGGCGTCGGCCATCACCGACCGCGGCATGAACCCAAGAGACATCGACGGCATCACCGAGCAGGTCCGCATCGCCCTGAAGAGGACGATCACGAGAATGTTCTGCGAAGAGGGCAACATGAAGGTTATCACCCTGGACGCAGATCTGGAGCGGGCCATGGTCGATTCCCTGACCAAGGGAGAAAACGGATATTATCTGGCGCTCAGCCCTGACATTCTGCAGAGCGTTGTCCGCCAGACGCAGACTGAGCTGAAGAAATTTAACGGGCTGGACCAGCAGCCGGTCATTCTGGTATCTCAGGTTATGAGGGTTCACTTCTACCATATGATCGGGCAGTTCTATCCGAATGTCCGGGTACTGTCCTTTAACGAAGTGGCCAATAATATTCAGATCCAGTCGATCGGCAGCCTGAAGCTGGAATCTCAGCCGACATAACGGAGCAGACGGATGGACAAAGCGGCACTCAGCGAAAAAACAAATGATGAATTATTCGCCATGTACCGGGACGAAACGGACAGTGACGAGAAGCGCGTGATCCGTCAGGAACTGACGATGCGCTATATCTACATTGTCAGGGCCATCGCGTATCAGATGCGCGACATGTACATCGGATTCGCCCAGCAGGAAGACATCATCAACGAGGGCGTACTGGAGATCATGAAGGGCATCGACCGGTATGACCCCGCGCGCGACAACAAATTCGACACCTTCATCTCCAGAAGAATCAGGGGCATGGTCATCGATCTCATGCGGAAAAATGACTGGATGCCCCGCAACTTTCACCGCGATAACAAGGCCATTGAGGAGGCGCAGGTGACACTGACCGAGAAACTCGGCCGGTCGCCCTCCGATGAAGAGACGGCGGACTATCTCTCCATGGATGTAAAGAAGATGAGAAAAATCCGCAGCATGACCACCATGGTGAATGTGCTCTCGCTGGATATGACCTACGACGGCAACAACGAGACGATCCTTCAGGTGCCGACAGAGAATATTTCCGATCAGCCGGAGCAGAATTTCATGCAGGGCGAGACCATGAGAACGCTCGCCAGCGCAATCAATTCACTTCAGGACAAAGAAAAGATGATAATTTCTCTTTATTATGTCGATAATCTAACTATGAGCCAGATTGCTGACGTAATGAACATCAGCCAGCCGCGGGTTTCCCAGCTTCACGCAAAGGCGGTGAAGAAACTGAAGAAGTGCATGCTCGCGGAAAACTGAGAGAGGAGAATATCCATGTATCAGGGATTTTACGAACTGACTTCCGGCATGATCACACAGCAGAGAAATCTGAACACCATCAGCAACAACATGACGAATGTGCAGACAGCCGGCTATAAAAGCGACAAGATGACCATGAGCACCTTCGACGAGCAGATGCTTCTCCGCACCGGCAGAGTCGCAAAGGACAGATATACGGACCTCGGCAATTCCACGCCGATCGTCAAAGCCGATCAGACCTACACTGATTTTTCCCAGGGCGCACCGAAGGAAACGGACGGCAAATATGATTTCTGCCTGAACGGGGACGGATTTTTCTCCGTCAGGACCGCAAACGGCGTTCAGTACACCAGAAACGGCGGCTTTTCCGTCGATGCTAACGGGGTGCTGATGCTGGACAACATCGGACCGGTGCTCGGCTCCGACGGCAACACGATCACGATCGACAACGAGAACTTCACCGTGAGCGAGGACGGCAGGATTTTTTCCTCGACGGGACGGCAGCTCGGACAGCTGCAGGTCACGACATTTGACACGACCACGCTTCATAAGGAAGACAACGGCATGTACACCGCGACGACGGATCAGGGAACGAACGCGACCGGTCAGACGCCGATCCTGTACGGCTATCTGGAGGAATCCAATACCGATATGATCGACGAGATGACGGATATGATCTCCTCGGAGCGCGCCTATCAGGGCGCCGCGCAGATGCTGAAGATGTATGACAATCTGATGGATTCCGCCGTCAACACCGTCGGCAGACTGTAAAGTGCACAGCTGTACGAAACAGAGATCATTGAGAAGGAGAGATAACGCATGGATATGTCCTTCTGGACCGCGTCGATCGGCGCGGAAGCAGCGCAGAACAAGCTGAATATCGTATCAAACAACCTCGCAAACGTGAACAACAACGGCTTCAAGACGAAGAATCCGGAGTTTGCGGAGCTTGTCAATTATAATCTGAACGGTCCGAGAGAAGAGAGAACGGATCTGCAGGCCGGCGCGGGCGCCATTGTCAATCAGGCACCGACGAATTTTTCGACCTCCTCCATCACCAATACGGAGCGGAAGATGGATTACGCGCTGACAGGAGATAACGAATTCTTCCTCGTGCAGGACCAGGAGACGGGAGAGCAGACGCTGACGAGGACCGGTCATTTTCATGCCGGCCAGCGGGCGGACGGCTCCTATGTGCTGATGACCGATTCCAACAAGATCGTCCTCAACACCGACCGGCAGCCTGTCGTCATGAATATGGACAAAGTTTCGGATGACGGTGAAGGGGAGCCGGCGGAGGGACAGACCATCGGTGTGTATACCGTACCGTATCCCTCAAGACTGCTGAACACCGGCGACAACGAGTTTCAGGTGCGGGACGGCGACGCGAACAACCAGATTACGGCCGTACAGAATCCTGCCATCATGCAGGGCGTCCTCGAACAGTCCAACGTCGATGTGGCGCGTGAAATGGTCAATACGATTGAAGCCCAGCGGGCATTTTCCTATACGCTGCGCATGGTCACAACGTCTGACGAGATCGCGGAGACAATCAACAGTCTTCGATAAAGAATGATGTGGGGCACCTGAGGCGTGCATGTCAGTTTACGTAACAGATGAGTGATGCATGAAAGAAAAGGTTGTGGTCCGAATCAGCGATATGAAAATCGCTCAGGGCAGAAAAGAATTAATTACATTTGCTCTTGGTTCCTGTGTCGGCATTTCTTTCTATGATCCGGTAAGAAAAATGGGCGCACTGCTCCATGTACTTCTTCCCGAGAGGGTGGATGAGCGAGACAGCAACCTGATGAAATACGCGGATTCCGGGGTCCACGAGACCGTCCGGCAACTGCGCATGCAGGGCTTTGCACGCAACATCACGGTGGTCAAAATCGCCGGGGGCGCGACGATGTTTCAGGGAACGGGACAGGGAGCCTTAAGCAAGATCGGCGACCGGAACGTGGAAAGCGTCAGAAGAGCCCTGACCCGGGAAGGTCTGCACATCACAGCGAGCGATACGGGCGGCACAGTCGCCAGAACAATGTCTCTGGACCTCGAGAGCGGCACGGTGACGATCCGCGAGGCAACGGGACAGATAAGGTATCTGTAGTTTGAATATCGGAAGGAGACAGCGATGGCAAAGAAGGAAGAAAAGGAAGGTATTCTTCTGGAAACCGGTACCAACGAAATCGAAATCATGAAATTCTGCGTACTGGGAGAATATTACGGCATCAACGTGGCGAAGGTAAAGGAAATCATGATGTCAGAGCGGGTTAAGCCCATGCCGCACTCGCATCCGGCGGTGGAAGGATTTTTCAAGCCGAGGGACACGCTGATCACGGTCATCAACCTGGCGGAGTACCTGTCCGGAGAACCGCAGAAGCCGAAGGAAGGATCCCGCGACCTCTTCATCATCACCAACTTCAACAAGATGATGGTAGCCTTCCGTGTCGACAGCATCGAGGGCATCAGCCGTATCTCCTGGCGCGACATCAGCAAGCCTGACAAGACGCTGGAAAACGGAGACAACAGCATTGCCACCGGTATCGCACAGTGCGATAATGAACTCGTCACGATACTCGACTTCGAAAAAATCGTCGCCGAGATTGCCCCTGAGACTTCCATCAAGGTATCCGAGATCGACAAGCTCGGCAAGCGCTCACGCAACGAGTCCCCGATCGTCATCGCAGAGGATTCTGTTCTTCTGCAGAAAATGATCCGCGACGCCCTGGACAAGGCCGGCTACGGCAACGTTGTCGTATTCAACAACGGTCTGGAATGCTGGAATTATCTGCAGGGCATGTCCAGAGATCCCGATATCTACGACAAGGTCAACCTGGTCATCACCGACCTTGAGATGCCGATGATGGACGGCCATCGTCTGACCAAGCTGATCAAGGACGACCAGGTGCTCAAGCACATTCCGGTCGTGATTTTCTCTTCCCTGATCAACGAGCAGATGTTCCTCAAGGGAAAGGAAGTCGGCGCGGACGAGCAGCTCAGCAAGCCGGAGATCGGTCATCTCGTCACCGTCATCGACGGACTGCTGGACCGTTTCCACGAGTCACTGAGCACAGGATTTACAAACTGATTCTCCGGACCGGAATAAAGAAAATTGCCATGAGGCGGATGAATGTATGAGTGAAAACGAAAAAGAACAGAATTCAAAGATTGTTGTCGTAGACCAGTCCTCGGAGGACGAAAAACTCTCCGAGACGATCCGCAGCAATCTCGAGAAAAACGTTTTCGGAGATGAGATTGTGCGCGGGGATCAGAAACCGGGCTTTCACATCGTGAACGTGATGGCCGAGATTCTGAAGATGCGCAACGTGCCCGCGACCATGAAAAAAATCGGCTGCTGCACCTGCAGCCACTGTCAGGCGGACGTGATCGCCATGACACTTTCCCAGCTCCCGGCAAAATACTGCGTTGTCTACGAGAACGACAAGTCTCCCCTGATCAATTTCTACGATCAGCGGTACAATGCACAGATTTCATCCTGCATCATGCGTTCCTGCCTGATGGTAAAGGAACATCCGAGGCACAATGAAACAGCGGACGGAGCCGGCAGAAACGGCGGCCGGGATAGCGGTTCATGATGCTGCGCAGGTTTATTATTCTGACAGACGTCCGGATCACCTGAGTGATCCGGACGTCTTATTTTTAGTGCGCACGGGCTTATTTTTCGTGCGGAAAATGATCCGGTAAAGCTTATGAAACCGGTGATTGAGACGATAATTCATATAGGATTCGGAAGACTGTCAACTGCCGGTTTATCATCGGCAGTCCGTATATACAGGAGACACCATACTATAGTGCCACATACTGTATAAGTCCACGCGCCGCTTCGCACTGCGTGCTTTCGCGTCGCTACAGGTATTCGCAAAGCCACAGTCGGCCTTGCGCACCCTTCGGGTGTGCAGTCCGCCTCTGGCATGCGACGGACTTATACAGTACGTCCGTCAGGCAAGAAGGGGACAGGGACGTCCTCCGGGTGGCGGATGATCGGAAGAAAGGAAAGGAAGCGTAACGTATGAAAGTATCATCAACGAGCAGCACAAGCAGTACCTCGAGCCTCGGCAATACCTCGCTGCAGGGCTTCGGCGGCCTCGTATCCGGTCTCGACCGTGATGCCCTGATTGAGCAGCTGACCAAGTCAACTTCAACGAAGATCACAGAGAAGAAGCAGGCCATCACAAAGGAAGAGTGGAAGCAGGAAGCGCTTCAGAACATCTCTGACAAAGTTATCAACCTGGAGGACGATTATCTGTCGTATTTCAGCTCCAGCAGCGTCAAGGACAACACACTGTATGCCGCCAACGTTGTTACCGCAAAAGGAAATTCGGACGCGACGAAGTATGTCACGGCATCCGGTTCCTCCAGCATGATGAAATACCTGACCGTAGAGGGTGTGAAGCAGCTCGCCACATCAGCGACCCTGGTTTCCGGAACGAAGGGCAAGACTTCGTCCATCACGTCGGCCGCGCTCAATGAGAACGCGACACTTCCGAATATCACCGGGGGCAGCTCGAAGATCACCTTCGGAGAATATACGGGAACGGGAGACAATGCCGCTTTTCAGACGTACAGTACCTTTACGTTCCCGACCAGCTACACCGATGCCAACGGCAAAACAGTGACCATCGACTATACCGGCGATGCGTCGAAGATCGTGGATCAGCTGAATGAATATCTGAAGCAGAACAGCGTCAAGGTGGGAAACAACGGAGAGGTACTTCACTTTGCACTGAATGACAATGGTACGCTTCAGATGCAGGCGGTGAAGAAAGATACACTGGGCAATATTACATCGACCGATACAACCGGCAGCAGCACCTACAGTGTGAAAGCCGGTGACGGCGTTCTGAAAGCACTGGGCGTTAATATTACGGCACTGAATGCGAGTGATTCTGATTATTCGGAGAAGGGCAGTACGCTCGGCCAGATCAACACTGCTGCGACCAAAACGCTGGCATCTTCACTGACGAATCAGGATACGCCGAAGATTGATTATCTGAAGACAAAGAGTCTGACCTTTACCTATGGCTCAGAGACGCACAGCCTGTCCATCAGCAATACGGACCAGTCAGCCGTGACGGATATCGACACCTATGTCAAAGCGCTCCAGTCCAGTGCGGACAAAGCCTTCGGCTCAGGAAAGGTTACCGTGACCGCTAATGGCGACGGAACGATATCCTTCGGCACCACAGACAGCACAAAAGCCCTGTCCGTGACATCCTCAGACCCGGTGGTGCGCAAGAATCTCGGCATCGCAGAGAATGCTTCGACCACGGTCAACCGGTCGGCCAGTATCTACGATAACCGCGTGGCGCTTGGCTTTGATGAGAGCCTGACAGAGGATGAACTGAACGAGAAGCTGGCGGATTTCCGTATCAACGGCGCATCCATCACAGGCATCACGGCGAATACGAAGATCGATGATCTGCTTTCAAAAATCAACGCCACAGCAGATGCAGGGGTGAAGGCCACCTATCTCAGCGGATCGAATCAGTTCGCGCTGATCGCAACGAATACCGGTTCGGGCCGTACGATTGAGCTCAGTGACGGCGCGGCTTCCACGATCTTCGGTATCGGTACCGACGGATCCGGATCCTCACAGGACGGAAAAGATGCCATTCTTCAGTATAATTACGGCGGAACCATTTCCCAGACCGTGACCAGCAGCTCGAATACCTTCAATCTCGAAGGTATGTCGGTCACCGTCAGCGGTACGTTCGGATATGTGAAGGATTCCTCCGGCAACATGACAGATACGATTGATTCCTCCATGGGCGTGACCTTCAGTGCTGCTGCTGATGCAGACAAGGCAGCGGAGAGAGTCAAGAAATTTATCACCGCATTCAACGAAATCGCAACAGCCGTCAACGATCAGATCCGGACCAGGCCAGACAGAAGTTACACTGTGCTGACCGAGGATCAGGAAGATGACATGACGGAAAAGCAGATCGAGGAGTGGAACAAGAAGGCCAAGGCCGGCATTCTTTACAACGACACAGCGGTCCGCGAATTCAGTAATTCTCTTCAGACCGTGAACCTTCAGATGCTGAGAAACGGTTTCACTAACGAGGACCTGGAGAGCATCGGCATCACTTTCTCGGATGATACAACCGATGGCGGTCAGATCACGTTTGACGAGGAGAAATTCAAGAAAGCCATGGAATCGGACCCGGACAAGGTCTCCGAGATCATGGCGGGCGGTAACGGCAAGAAGGGCATGGTAGAGACGGTAGAGAATATTCTGACGCCGTATGCCACCAGATACTCCGGAAAGAACAATGGTTCTTACGGAAAACTGATTGAAGAAGGCGGTTCTTCCAAGCTGAACCTGACCAAGACAAATAACGAGATTTACAAATCAATCAAGCAGATGAATACAGAGCTTGATTCACTGAAGACGCTGCTGAAGACGGAGCAGGACCGTTACATCGATCAGTTCACCAATCTGGAGACAATTATCAACAACATGAATGCACAGTCGGCTTATATTTCCGGAATCGGCAGCTGATCCCTGCCGGACCGCTTAAAGAAAAGGGAAACATGATCAGGAGGACATCGGGGAATGAATCCGTATAAAAAGTACAAAGACAAGAGCATTGAGAGTATGAGTCAGGGAGAACTGCTGGTAACACTGTATGATGAATCCATCAAGGATCTGAAGAGAGCTCAGATCGCGCTGGACGACAAAAACTACGATCAGTTTGACTATCAGCTTGATTATTTCATCAAAATCATACGTTATCTGAACAATACGCTCGATCTGAGTCAGCCGATTGCCTGGGATCTGAAAAAGCTGTACACCTACATCAATTACGACATCGGCCGCGTAAGAGCCGCGCGTGAGAGAAGAGCGGATGAAATCCCGAAGCTGATCAGCATCATGAAGGATCTGAGGGACGGGTTCGACGGAGCCAGCAAGAAAGTGGCATCATCGGATCAGAGAATTCCTGAGGACAACAGCGTAGTCGTATAAAACGAAATCAGCGGCGGACCGCCATAGGACGGGCCGCCGTCTTGTTATATTCCGGATTTCCGGCGTGACCGGGGACAGACCGGGGAGAAGAGGACTTATGGCGGAGAAAACGACAGATCTCGATCAGCTGTTGATTCTGTTTCAGAGACGTTATAATATTTTAAGAGAAATCAAAGAGATTACCGATGAGCTGGCAGAGGCTTCATCGAGGCATGACGGGGTGTCGGTGGAACTGGAGCTCCAGATGCGGATGGACAAGCTGCAGCTCTGCGACAGAAACTGGCAGGATATCTGCATGCACGGCGAAAACGGCGATGAGGCACAGAAGAATCTTTTCCGCAGCCTGGTGCTGGAGGATCCTGAGGATGCGCACAGCAGTGTTCCGAAAGAGGAAAAACTGTATGAGATCCGGAGAGCCTGCAGAAAGCTGATCCGCGAGATTCAGGAAAGAGACCGTATTATCAGTCTGCAGACTGTACATGACAAGTCGTTTTACTATCAGAAGCTGTAATCCCTTAAGCTGTGATTTTCAAACTGTGATGATTAAGCTGACATTCTTGAGATATTGTTTTTAAGGGGATCGGCGCCTGATACTTCCGGCAGATAAGGGGTGGACATGGACCGAAGTTTTTACGAGGGGAAACTGATTGTTAATATTGTCGGTGCGATTATGAGACAGGACAGCCTGTTTCCCGTTCACAGCAGGCGCGTGAGCTGGGAGAGAGTCTATCGCATGGCAGATTACCACGAGGTGGCCAACATCGTCTATCTGGGCATTCTCGGTGCCTCGGAGGAGATGGAGGACTTCTGGAAGGATAAATTCTTTGACCGTTACCGCGATACGCTCCGGATGAACGATATCTATGCCGGGGAAGAGGCGGCGGTCCTCGGAATGCTCGACAGAAATGAAGTGCAGTGCGTGATCCTTTCCTCCTCTGCGATCCGCGAATTCTATGAGATTCCGGAGGCGGCCGGCAACGCTCCGCTGAGACTTCTGCTCAGCGAGGAGGATTATACAAAGGCCAAGGGATTCATGGTCGATTTCGGCTATGTCGTTGACCGGTATTACAAGAACTACGGAGAACATCTGGTGAACCGGAACGGCTTTCCTGTGGAGATCTACCGCAGAATCCCCATGGAGACGGACAATCTGCAGGCTGCGATGAGAAAGCTGGTTTCAGGCGCCTACAGGGATCCGCATTTCAAGGGCATCAGCGGTCTTTCCATGGAATACAGCTTTCTGTACCGGATGACGGAGACCGTCTATCTGTACTGCTGTGATTTTCTGACGCTGAGAACCCTGCTGGACACGCTGCTGATGTATCACGCCTACAGCGAGGATATGGATATGGAGCTGGTCAGAGAATTCCTGAGAAAGGAACAGATCGATGTGATCGCCTCCTGTCTTCTCAGAATCGCTGCCATGTGGTTCGGCAGCAGAGACGATGACCTGATCAGTGCGCCGCAGGAGGATCTGAGCATCTATGACCAGATCGAGAACAGGATCCTCAGCAACGGTCTGACCGCCGGTGAAGAGAAGATGCGCCAGGCGGCAGATCTGCGCACGGATATCCGCGCGACGGCGGACAGGCTGGCCAGACAGGCGGAGAAGCAGCGCCGGCGTGATGAGCGGAAGATGGAAGGCCATGCAAAAATCGGCTTCTTCGCCCGCTTCAGAAAGAAGGTGCCGGAGGAAGCCATCCGGAAGCCGGAATTCGATGTCACCGGCAATGCGAAATATTATGTCAGGAGCTATGGCGTCGCAGTACAGACACCGTATTTCTCCTTCACGCTGCCGTACCGCTGGACGGAATTCGGCGGCCTGACAGTGGAAAAAATGGATGAGGATTTCGGCCGGACCCAGCTGAGCCTCGATGAACGCGATCCCGATGCCTATAAGGTAAGGCTCCGCTACGAGCCGAAGGAAGGAGAATACCTTCCGGTACTGACCTTCTATCTGTATGCAGATCCCTTCAATGCCTCCGTTGATGTGATGAAGAGCGAGGATCACCATTACATCGGACGGCTCACGCACATGGACGATAAATATGAGTATGAGCTGCACCTGGTGGCTGTCTACGAGGAGGGCATTCCGGACAACGAGGACCTCGATGTATACCGGAGCCTGCAGGAGGGAAGAGACGAGATCATCAAATCCATCACGCCGGTAAACGAGCCTTCCGAGCGGAACGTCAATCTGCTGGAGCGTTTCGCCGGCTGGAAGACGGAGAACATGCCGCTGGAATACAAGCAGACCTCTCAGGATTATTAAACAGGTGAAGGATTTTAATAATGCCGTAAACCAGATCATACTCACGTGATCCTGTTTACGGCATTTGTTTTCTTATCTGTTTTTTCTGCTTTCTGCAGCTTTTCTTACTTTTCGTTTTTCTCTTCTTTTTCCGTTTCGGCTTCGGCAGCTGCAGGGGTCGGATCCGGTTCTTTCGCTGCCTTCCGGGACTTTCCGGATCTGCCTGCCGGCGTCAGCTTTCCTGCCGGTTCCGGCTTCAGCCGCGTCAGAAGACTGGACTGCAGACTGGATACCGCTTCAAAGCCGGGTGCGATGGACTCCTTGTTTTCCTGTTCAGCTCTGGACAGTTCCTCACGGAGAATGGAAACCTGTCTCGGCGCGTCAATCGCGATCCGTACGCCGTCAGACGCACAGTCGACAACGGTGATGCGGATATTGTCACCGATCAGTATGCTTTCATTCTTCTTTCTGCGCAGTATCAGCATTTTCTGTGTTCTCCCCGCTGAAAGCAGCAAAGCTGCTCAGTTTATGTCTGAATTCATATGCGGAATCATTGAGAATGACCTGCATGCCTCTGCGTGTCTCCGGATTCACAACAAGCGGGCATTTCATATTGACCGTGTTGTCCAGGTAATTATTCTTCAGAACGCAGATGACATAGAAGGTGAGCTGCTCTTCCGAGGTGACACCCAGATACTGAAGTTCTTCCTGCGTCAGTGTAGGATAGTAATCCGGATCAAGTGCGTAGGGGTTGATCACGACAAAGCCGATGTTCGTATCTTCTGTGGACTGAAGGACAAGAAGCGTATTATCTTCTTCATCGTTCAGACAGAGCGGAAGATACGTATGCAGTTCCGGAAATCCGAACAGTCCGTCCGGGAATTTAATGCAGTATTCCGGTTCGTATTCCAGTGTTCCGTATTCTTTTGTTTCTAAGGTTAACATATTCTCTGCCTCCTGGCAATCATTCCCGCAGGATCCGGAAGGAAAGGGTATCGGTATGAACAGCTGTTGGCGTCACGCTGCAGTATCCTGAAGATGTCAGGATTTATCAGGAGCGGACATAGTCAAACAGGGAGGACTGCATGATATTGGAGCCTACCCGCACGGCTGCATTGTATGCGTACTGCTGCGAATACATTTTTACGATAGCGTCATAGGTATCGATACCGACTTTATCGGTGTACTGGGACTGAAGGGACTGTTTCAGGCTGGCGAGTCTTGTCTGCGTATCCTCAAGCGCATTTTCTCTGATGCCGAGTTCCCGGTAGGTATTGCTTACGCGCTGTTCGCTGTCGTCCCATTTGCCGAGCACATCACCGATGCTGGTATTTAAATCCTTCACACTGAAAGCTTCGTCGCCGGTCTTTTCGCCCTTCAGCGTTTTGATATAGCGGCCATCAGCGAGGATCGCCTGCGCCGTCAGCGCGATCGGCGTCTGGGTCATCTGGGTTTTGATGTTTTCTGTTGCCTTACTGCTGTCTGCCTGATTCATGGCCTTGAGGCCTGAGGAATCAATGCCCGTCAGCATATTCAGTCCGCCGGTAAAGGTATCAGGCAGTGTCTCGCGGTCGTTCAGCGTGCCGTAACCAAGGCTCATGCGGCCTTCTTCCATCATGGCACTCTTGATATATTCAAGTGTCGTATCTTCATCCATGGTTTCATTGACAGCCGTGCCGTCTGCCGCCGTTCCCTTCCGCGTGCCGGAATAAGCAGCCTTCACGGTTCTGGTATCATCATCGAGCGTGTATTTCACGGACATGGTCGTCGTGATGTCGCTTTCACCCGGAAACTTGTGAGCAAAATTCAGTGTGATACTGGGGGTACCGTCGCTTCCCTTTTCCGTGCCTTCCAGATCTTCATCGAAGGTGAAGGGCATGGTAGTCATATCGTTTCCGCCGTATACATAGTAGTTTTCATACGTGGTATTCAGCGTATTTTCCATGGTGTTCATCCGCTCAACCAGATCAGTTTTCATGGTTTCAGCCATGGTCAGATCGAAGTTATCCGATCCGTTATTCAGTTTCAGCAGATCCGTGTCGATACTGCGCATTGTTTTCTGAATCGACAGCGCACCTTCCTCCTGCTGATACAGGCGGTTCTTCACATCATTGATGACGGTGTTCTTTGTGTCGGCATCCGTATACTGATTGTCGATCCGCTTTGATTCATAGTAGGC
This sequence comes from uncultured Eubacteriales bacterium, assembly GCA_900319355.1. Lineage (GTDB taxonomy): Bacteria > Bacillota > Clostridia > Lachnospirales > Lachnospiraceae > Bilifractor. The sequence continues at coordinate 59,045 of ONOC01000011.1, forward strand.
AAGCGGATTGTCCTCGGCACTGTCGTACTTGCGCTCGGAGGATACCTGCTCAATCGACCTGTTCAGGTCACTGTGCAGATCCTGTACGGTCTGTGCGTAATCCTTGTAAAATGTTCTCGCTGTGACTCTCATAGCCTGTTCTCCTTTTTCTCTCCCATCACAGGTGTGGTTCTAAAGAAGATGGACCTCATCAATACATCAGATCAATATCGGCGTTACCGTTTAACGTCAGCCGGCGATACCCAGAAGGGACTGAAGCGTCTCATCGATCGCATTCATCAGCCGGGCTGCCGCGTTGTAGGAGGTGACGTAGGTCATCATGTTTGCCGCCTCTTCATCCAGACTGACGCCGGCCTGCTGGTCCTTTGAAGTGGCAATACTGGAAAGCACCGTGTTGTTCGCTGTCAGCTCGTTCTTATTGTTATAGGAATCATTGGCAATGTACGTGGCAATACTGTCCATCTCGTTGGAGTAGGTCTTCCCGTCGAGTGCAGCATGGGTAGATTCAACGGAACTGAGCATGTTCAGGATGGTATCGGTACTGCTGCTGCCATGGTCAGGGTCCGGTGAGGTACCGATATGAACGGTGCCGTTGACCCATTTCTGCGATACAGCGATATTCGCTGCCGTAATGCCAGTCTCGCTGTCAGCAGTGGCCGTCGTGGCATCTGAATTCACCAGCAGCATATACGGCTTCGACCCGGTAGTGGCACCACTGTAACCGTTCACACCCTTGTTATTCCAGGCGTTCATATCCGTGGCAAAGGTGGATGCCAGATTGTCCAGCCTCTTCATATAATAGTCAAAGCTTCTGTAAATGCTCCCGTTGTTCTCACTGCTGTATTTATCCGTCAGCATATCCAGATGAGCCTGAATACTTCCGCCTTTCAGACGTACCAGCGTATTATCGGACGTGGTCACGCGGTTATCCGTCGTGACGGCTTTCCTGTCGACGGCGCTCTGGAGAGATGTCCCCGTCGCCATATCCGCCGTGCTCAGCGTGAGCGTGTTTGCTGCCGGTTTGAATACGATTTCAACATCCTGCGGAAGGCCGTTGGTATAGCTGCCGTCATAGCTGATGTTGCGTTTGCCGTTTCCGTCATAGGCAAGTTCCGTGCCGTTAATCTTGATACCGATGGAACCATAGTTGGAGATGGGACTTCCGTCAGCCGTCTTGCCGAAAGCGGAACCGTTGACGAGCGTCACCTTTTCCTGCGTCGTTGCGCCGGTATTGTCCGTTTTGGAATATACCAGATCAATCTTCAGATCTGTCGGCCAGCCGGACTTCCCTGTCGGGTTGCCGTTGGCGTCATAGTTCAGTCCGCGGTCACGCGTGACGGTATGGCCGCTGGTGTCAGTGTACTCATACTTGTCCGTATAATAGGTCACTTCGATGGGAATGTATCCGGACAGCTCATCGATCATCTGGTTCCGCTGGTCCTGAAGTTCCAGCACCTTGTTGCCCATGAGCTGATTTCTCTTGATCTTGATATTCAGATCACCGATGTTCGCAAGCAGCTGATTGACTTTATCCACATCGCCGTTTTCGGAGCTTCCCGAACCGTCGAGCTTTGTATATTCATCCTTCATGGACGTGGTGATTCTGGCAGCTGCGTCGTTGAACTGCACGGCGGTCGCATTCATTCTGGAACGGAGCTCGCCCTCATAGACAGGATCGTTGACCTTGGACGGATCCTGCATGTTCGTGAGCGCCGTCTGGATATTGTTGAAGGAAGTGCTGAGTCCCTCCAGCTTTGTCTCATCGAGGTTGTCATCCAGAGAATTCAGCGAGTCACTCACCGACTGGTTGTAATTTACTTTCGTTTTCTGGTCGCGGTACTGAATGTCCAGAAACTGGTCACGGATCTGATATACATCACTCATCGTGACGCCGTAGCCGATATTGGTATTGTGAGAATCACTGAAGAAGTCAGGGTTGCTGTAGTTGACACTGTTGACTTTCAGAGCCTGTCGGGTATAGCCCTCTGTATTCATATTGGAGAGGTTCTGACCAATAATGCTCAGCTGCGCCTGATTGGCACGAAGCGACGTAAGCGCTGTATTAAAACCTGAAAATGTTGCCTGAATCATATGAAACCTCCTGTCGGCAAGCTGAAAAAATCATCACGCAAGCGTATCATGCATGGCATCCGGAACCGGCAGATCCTTCAGCGCTTCATTGACATCGAAGAGGCGGACCTTCATGATGCGGTCTGCATTGTCTCTGGAGTTCGCGAAGAGCTTCAGCTCCCTGCTGACGCCATCGAGAACCGGCGAGAGATCCTTTCGCTGTTCATCCGTGCACTCACCGAGCACTTCGTCGAAAGACTTCCCGCTGATGCCGAGAGCCTTCTCCAGCTCGGCTCTTCTGGCTTCAAGACCGCGGAACTTCAGCATATCCGGCTCTGACTGAGTCACCAGAGCATTCATGGTTTCCGTGTCCTGCTCCGAGGCCGCCGCCGTGAGATCATCCTCCAGGTGACGCAGCCTTTCCAGCACAGCCTGCAGCCCGTTCATCGTGTCCCTGTATTCGCTGTATGCCTTCACATCGTTCTTCAAACTTTTTCTCCTGATACGAAACGACGCCCTTTCAGCGGGCGTCATTTTCATAATTCATGTCACATCAGAAAACCGGTGAGATTCCGATATCTGCCTGCTTCCGTATGCCGGTGAGATATTGTTCCGGCATCTGCCGCGTTCAGCCTATCGGTGAGATATGGTTCCGGTATCCGCCCCGTTCAGGCGTAACCGAGCATATGCTCTGCAATCCGCACCGGATCAATCCGGTATTCACCTGTCTCTACCTGTGCACGGATCTCCTCGACCTTTTCGCTGCTGACGCCTTCCTGAACTGAACCTGAAATCTTCTTCGCCAGCACAGAAGCAAAATCCATCTCGTCCGGGGCGCTGTTCTTCTGTATTGTTACGGTATCGTAGTCCGCCCTTGCTGAAGATGTCCGGGACGTGCTGCCCGCGGTGCCTCTTGACATCTCAGAATTCCTGATATAGCTCTGCAGTGAATCAATCTTGCCGCTGCCGGGCTGGAATGAGATACTCATAGAGCCCCTCCTTTCAGAAAAATCACTTGTGTTTCACATAAAGTATCGGCATAAAAGCCGGTGTTATAAACATTTTTTTGTGCTTTGAACCCATTTGTTATAAAATAGAAATAAATGCCGATAAGAATGAAAGCCTTGAGTGTAAGAAATTTTCACACTTACCCGCAGGGTTTCTATCGGCCGGAAAACAGATTTCATAAATCAGCAGGTTGAAGCAGGAGCTGAGATGGCGAACATTCTTCAGGTTACATCACCGGAGGTCACATCTCCGAATATAAGGACCGGCGTCGGTCAGGGACAGGGCGCAGGCCAGGTCGGCGGTGCCGGTCAGGTCAGAGGACCGCTCGTTTCGGACACCCCGGTCAGTCAGGGAGAGAATCCCGAACTGGCGCAGCTTGCGGGACAGATCGTTGATTTTGAAAGCAATTATTCCGCTTTTCTGAACCGGCTTCAGGGAGCGGACAATGTGCCGCAGCAGCTGGCACAGCTGCTGTTCCACGACGGCACGCAGATGCTGCAGTCCGATGACGCGGAGCTGGCGGGGGCCATGCAGGATCTGTATGCGACCTTCACCATGGAAAGTCCGGAGGAACTCATGACCTACCTGCAGTCGCAGGCCGACGGTCAGATGAAGTTTTCCGGGGACTTTTTCACGGGACTCCGGACGCTCATGAACAGCAATATCCCGGACCA
>ONOC01000004.1 GCA_900319355.1 uncultured Eubacteriales bacterium
TTCCAGGAAAAGCCTTATAAAATGTCGACATTTTTTATGCGGCCAGAAGCCGTTTTCAAAGAGCAGAGGCATAATTATTGGCTGGAACCACTCAGCCAGCAGTAAAAGAGCTTCCCCTCCCGGGAAAGCTCTTTCAGACCTTTTTGTGCTGCTCTTGCTGTTCTTTAGTCTTTTTTATTCTGCCGGTCCGGCTCCTGCTCAGTGCAGTGAAAGTCGGTAAACCGTATCTGAGGTGAATTTTTCACCTTTTTTCAGGACAGGGCTGGCAAAATCCGTCTTGTTCACAGAATCCGGATAAAATTCCGATTCCAGCGCAAAGCCGTCACGGTCATGATAGACATGTCCGGCCTTGCCGGGCTCATCTCTCAGATAGTTGCCGGTGTAGAACTGAATGCCCGGGAGATCGGTAAATACATCCATCTGTATACCGCTTTCCGGCGAACATACGGTAACCGCTTTGCGCAGTTCTCCCTGATCATCGCCGAGACAGAAACAGTGATCATATCCTGTTCCGTTTTTCAGCTGACCGTCATCCAGTCCTAAATCTCTTCCGATCTCCTTCGGTTCCGTGAAATCAAAAGGTGTTCCCTGAACCCGGCGCAGTTCGCCGGTGGGGATGGATTCGCTGTCAATACATACGAAGCGGTCTGCAAAAATCTGCATCCTGTGATTCAGTATGGTTCCGCTTCCCTCGCCGTTCAGATTGAAGTATGAATGATTGGTCGGATTAAAGATCGTATCCGCGTCTGCCTCCCCTTCATAATGAAGTTTCAGACTGCCGTCTTCAGAAAGGGAATAGGTGACAGACATCTTCAGATTACCCGGATATCCCTGATCCCCGTCGGGTGATTCCAGCGAAAAGGTGATAGCATGACCGTCGGCAGAAACGCCATCGGTATTGAAAATCCGATGATCATAGAAATCAGGTCCGCTGTGCAGATTATTGCCGTTCTCATTTGCCGCCAGCTGTACCTTTTTCCCGTTCAGTATAAAAGCCGCTCCTCCGATCCGGTTTGCGTGCCGTCCGATCGTCGCACCGATATGACCGCCGCCTTTTTCATAAGCTGATGCATCATCATGGCCAAGCGCCACGTCTGTGATTCTGCCATCTTTTCCTTCAATGGTGAACGAAACGAGCGTTGCGCCGAAATTCGTGACGGATGCGGTAACTTTTCCCGCCTTCAGCGTATAAAGTGTCGCTTCGCCGGCTGATGTACTGCCGAAACTTCTGCTCTGTGATTCCATAACTGACTACCCCCGGAATAATTGATTGTCTGTATCTGACTGAAAACAAGTGATTCTGAATCTCATTATATTACATCAGCGGATAGATTACACCTGATTATAACTTTATATCGATGCGTGTCGACGGCTTAATACAGTAAACCCCATACGATAAATCGTGCCACATACTGTATAAGCTACGGATTGCTCCGTGCTTCGCACTCCCGCAATCCTACAGGTAAGCCCGACTTCGTCGGTCTGTCGCGGCGTTCGCCTCACCGTATCACGCATACCTGTTGCCTTCGAAATCGCATACAGCCTCTTACACACGCTTCGCGTGTGACGAGTCTGTCTGCGATTCGAAGTTCTTATACAGTAAAAAGGCTGCCGCATTTCTGCGGCAGCCCGTTCATTCTATGCTGTTTCTGTAACTGACACCTGATTAGTCATACAGGTTCGGAGCGATCTGATCATCGTTCATGTTGTCTGCATTGTACCAATAACCAGGAGCATCAACATCTTTCAGTGTATCGCCGTTAGCAGCTGCTGTCAGAGCATACAGTGCATAATAACCCATCATCAGAGGAGACTGGGTAACAGCGCCGTACATCTGGCCGGACTGGATAGCGCCCTTGATGGTAGAACCAGCATCGAAACCAACTGCGATAACATCACCTGCGGAAGCGTCAGAGCCGAGAACGGAAAGGTTAGCATCTGCTGCAAGAACACCTTCTGCTGCGGTCTGGTTGGAACCGAAGATTGCGATGGTATCTTCCTTGGAAAGGATGGTCTGTGCCTCAGTGGAGCAAAGCTCTACAGTGGTCTGTGCCGGAACAGCAACCTCAATAACTACATCTGCGCTGCCCTCATCACCGTCAGCACCCTCAGCGTTCTGAGTATAATACTCGTTGCCGGTAACTGCTACGGTCTTGCCGTCCTTCTGGATCAGCTTGATCATCTCATTAACGAAACCAAGAGTTCTCTGCTGAATGTTCAGAGCGGTTGCATCCTGAGAAACCTCGCCGATACGAACCTGTCCGTCAGCGTTCTTAACCTTATCTTCGATTGCTTCCCACATACCATCGGCAGCAGTAGCACCTGCAGCGGTATTATCGGTAACAACGGTGCAGGCCATGGAGCCTTCCGGTGCATCTGCGATACCGGTATCGAATGCAACTACCGGGATTCCCTTGTCTGCGCAGGTCTGCAGAGAATCAAGTACAGAAGAAGTATCGCATGCAGCAAGGCCAATTCCCTTCGGAGAAGAGGAAATAGCGGAGTTCAGCATGTTAACCTGATCGGCGATATCGGACTCGGAGTTCGGTCCCTGTGCGGTATAGGTAACACCAAGCTCTTCAGAAGCCTTGTCCATACCCTTCAGGGCTGCCTGCCAGTAGGTTGACTGGAAGGATTTAACGATGATCGGGAACTCATAAGCTTCATTAGCCTTCAGTCCGTCGAACTGATCAAGGTTGGTCCATCCGCTGTCATCAGAAGATGAGCTTGCAGATGTGCTTGCTGTGCTGGTAGCTTCAACTGCCTCAGAGCTTGCGGAAGAGGTGGACTCTTCAGCAGCGCTGCTTGAAGATGCTGCAGCGGTATCCTCAGCTGAGCTGGACGCTGCTGAGCTTGCAGCTGCTGAACTGGAGTCAGCTTTGCTTGCAGATGATGTAGCGGTACTGGATGATCCGCAGCCTGCGAACAGAGTCGCAACCATAGCTGCACTAACGAGAGATGCAACAACTTTCTGTTTCATGTTTGATTCTTCCTCCTTCAATTATAAATCTCTTTGTTTTTATATTCGGCCTCCGCGGCTTCTCCTCGCGGAGGCTTCATATCATGATAAACAGTGACTCTTTTAAGCGTCCTCAGAATAGCATAAAATGAACAGTTTGTAAACAGATTTCGAATTTAATTTGAACTGTTTATGGATTTTTAATCATTCTGCCGTGATCATGCTGTCGCCGCTGCTCTGCGTTTCTTCACGATATCGATCATGACGGAAATAATCAGAACCGCACCGGTGATGATCTGCTGCCAGTTCGACTGAAGTCCGATGTACGGAAGTCCGGTCTTCAGGAGAACGATAACCATGGTACCGATGAACGAACCGATAATGGAACCATAACCACCGGTTGCGGATACACCGCCGACAAATACGCCGCCGATACCGTCCATCTCAAGGCCGGCGCCGGTACCAGGCTGAACGGTAGGGGTAACTGCCGCATAGGCAACTGCCGCGAAACCGGTCAGGAGACCGCAGACTGCATAAACCATAACGTGATAGAACTTTACGTTGATTCCGGAAAGTGCCGTTGCTTCACGGTTGGATCCGATAGCGATCGTGTAACGTCCGAATTTCGTATGGTTAAGAACGAACTCAAGCACGAACATCAGGATCAGCATCAGGACAATGCCGAATGGGAACTTGAATGCAGAACGTCCTGTGCCGAACTGCCACTTGAAGATCGAGTGGAACCAGCCGCCAGGCTGCTGCAGTGTCGGCCACGGGGTAGCGCTGAGTGCCGAACCGACGCCTCGGGTGATCATGCAGGTGGACAGCGTCGCGATGAAGGGAGCCAGACCCATCACACCGACGAGAATACCGTTAATGATACCGAAGGCCAGGCCCAGAAGCAGGCAGAGCACAATGGCTGCGCCTACCGGCAGTCCGTTGTTACGGACAAGCTGTCCTGCGATCAGTGCATAGCAGACCATGCCTGTACCGATGGACAGATCAACGCCTCCCGTAATCAGCGGGAAGGTAACGCCGAATGCCATCAGAATATCGTAATACGAGAAATCCAGCATACTCAGGAATGAAGAATACTGGCGGAACTCCTTACTGAAAATGAGATAAACGACCGTCAGGGCAACTGCAACAAGAGCTGCAATTACACGCTGATCATTAAATATTGATTTCTTCTTTGTCATATCCGGTCTCCTCCTCAACTGATGTTACGGGTAGCCTTATCCATGATGCTTTCCTGTGTAGCTTCGGCAATATCCATTTCACCGGTCTTCTTGCCTTCACACATGATCACGATACGGTCACTCATTCTGAGAATCTCGGTCATTTCAGAAGAAATCATGATGATCGATTTCCCTTGTGCTGCCAGTTTGTTCATCAGCTTGTAAATCTCGTTCTTTGCGCCGACATCGATACCTCTCGTCGGCTCATCGAAAATAAGAATATCGCTGTTCTTTACAAGCCACTTGGCAATGACCACCTTCTGCTGGTTACCACCGGAAAGATTCATGACCAGCTGATCGGCACTCGGAGTCTTCGTTGCCAGCTCATCAATAAACTTTTCCGTAACCTGTTTTTCTTTCTTCTTGTCAATGAAAATGCCGTGCGTATATTCTTCGAGGCATGCGAGCGTCGAGTTCTCGATGATCGACTTGCCTACCACGATACCGTAACGTCTGCGGTCCTCGGAAAGATATCCGATACCGGCCTTAACGGCATCTTCAGGAGAATTGATCGTAACCTCTTTCAGCTGGCCGGATGCCTTGTCGAGCACGGAGATCTTGCCGGACTGCTTCGGATCGGCGCCGAAAATCGCCCTCGCCGTCTCTGTACGGCCGGCACCCATCAGTCCTGAGAAACCGAGGATCTCGCCCTTGTGAAGCTCGAAGCTTACGTCCTGTACCATACGGCCTGCATTCAGATGTTCTACCTTCAGAACAACCGGCGCATCCGGAGGGCACATGCTGTGTGTCTTCGGCTCCTCGTAGATGACACGGCCAACCATCATGTTGATGATGTCTTCCTTCGTGCAGTCCTTGGTGATCAGCGTACCCACATAGCCGCCGTCTCGCATGACGGTTACGCGGTCGGTGATGACCTTGATCTCATCCATACGGTGTGAGATATAAACAATACCCAGATTCTGAGCTCTCAGGTCACGGATGATGACGAACAGATCTTCAATTTCCTTCTCTGTCAGAGCGGCAGAAGGCTCATCGAAGATGATAACCTTCGCATCGTGTGAAATAGCTTTGGCGATCTCGCACATCTGCTGCTTTCCGACGGTCAGGTCTTTCATCCTGGCTCTCGGATCAATGTCGATCTTCAGCCGTTTAAACAGCGCCTTCGAATCCTCGATCATCTTCTTATCATCGATTCTGATGCCCTTCGTGGGTTCACGTCCGATGAAGATGTTCTGCGCAACGGTCAGGTCTCCGACCATGTTCAGCTCCTGATGCACGATAACGATACCTGCATCCTGCGCCTCACGCGTATTGTGGAACTCAACCTCTTTTCCCTGATAGGTGATCGTACCGGAATCCTTCTTATAAATACCGGTCAGAACCTTCATCAGTGTCGATTTACCGGCACCGTTCTCTCCCATCAGCGCGTGGACTTCGCCGCTTCTTACCTCGAAATCTACGTGATCCAGTGCGTGAACACCGGGGAAGGATTTGTCGATGCCTTTCATTGTTAATATTACGTCGCCCATACTCTTCTCCTTTCCCTTAGTTCTTTCTGCGCCGTGCAGTTACATCGGCGTATACCGCAACGATAACGATGATACCTGTAACGACCAGCTGGATATCCTTGCCGAATCCGGCTGCCAGAATACCTTCCTGAAGAAGAGAAATGATAAACACACCGATAACCGTACCGAGGATGGAGGCGATACCACCGGTCATGGAAGTACCTCCCATAACGCATCCTGCGATGGCCTCGTTGTTATACTGATCGCCGTATCCCGGCTGAACAGTCGTATACGTTGCTACAAAGAATACCGCTGCAATGCCTGCCATAAGTCCGCAGATGACGTAGGCAATCATTTTATATTTTCTGGTATTAACGCCGGAAAGCCTTACAGCCTCCTCATTGGATCCGAGGCAGAGGATATAACGGCCCGCTCTCGTATTATACATAATAATGCCGCAGATGATGGCCGCCAGCAGGAAAAGAACAAATCCTGTGGGGAAGCCCTTGTACGATACGATATTGGAGAACCATCCGTTTACCGGATCACTGGAAAGCGGGAAGGACTGGGAATTCACATGAGTGAAGACCGCTCCGACACCTTTCGCGATGTTCATCGACGCCATGGAAATAATGAATGGCGGGATGCTCTGATAGGCGATCATGTATCCGTTGAAGATACCGAAGATCAGGCCGACCAGAATGATAATCACTATGCTGGTACCCAGGGGCATTTTGTATGAGTTGAAGCAGTAGCCTCCGATCAGTGCACAGCAGAACATAACGGGACCGATTGAGAAATCAATTCCGCCGGTTGCAATTGAGAATGTGACGCCCAGTGACAGAAATCCCAGGAAATAAACATAGTTGAGCGTGTTCATAAAATGATTCATGCCCGCTGCTGCGAATCCCTTGATTGCAACACAGAAGACAAGATACATCAGAATGAGAACGCCGATCAGAATAACCCTGTTAAATCCGATCTTTCTGACAACTGGATTTTGCTTGATTTTTTCCAATTTTCTCCCTCCCGACTAATTTTTTTGCTTACAAGAAGTTCAGGCGGTTCTGCGTACCGTCCGGCCTTTTGTACTATTTCACCAACGGAGTCAAGGGTGAAACGTTTCGCTAGTGACAATTATCTTATATTTGTCTTTCATTGTCAACAAAAAATTCCCTGGATCTGATGTGAAATCGACCAAATTTCACAAATCATCATTGGTAGTTTTGTATTTTCCCGTTATCCTATAACCCGGTCGGAATTTCCTTCGATCAGTCTGGCCTTCAGTACGGTGATCTCCGCAGGGCTGTCTTTCCTGCCGGACAGCCGGTCCATCATCACATTGACCGCCGTGTGGCCGAGCTCCGCCATCGGCTGCTTCATCACCGTCAGATGCGGTGAGACCACATGCGGAAGAAGCAGATCATCGAAGCCGACAAGCGATATTTCTTCCGGACACCTGACATCTTTCTCATTCAGTGCCATGACCATGCCCAGATTGAGATCGTAGTTTGTCGCAAACACCGCCGTGGGTCTGTCTTCCATCTGCAGGATTTTCATCATGCTCTGATATCCGAAAGCCACCGTGTGATACCCGTCCATGATGCAGTTTTCTCTCACGGGTATCCCGGCCTTTTCCAGCGCATCACGGAATCCCTTTGCCCTCTCCGCGCCGGTATATTCCTTCAGTGAGCAGATCAGGCCGATCTTCCGGTGTCCTTCCCTGATCAGCCGTTCCGTAATCTCGCCCGCCGCCTCGCGGTTATTGATCACGATACTGTCGACATCGCTGTTCTGCACCACACGGTCGATGGTCACCACAGGGATTCCCGCCTCCATGGCGGGTGCCAGGGGCGATGCGTCCGTCGTGCAGGGGATCGCAATAATACCGTCCACCTTCTTGCTGACAAGAAAGCGGATATTCGCCGCCTCCGTCTCCGCATCCATCGCTGAATCGCAGATCAGCATGCCGTAATTGTTTCTGCGAAGCTGATGACCGATGTGGCTGACAAGCGTTCCGTTAAACGTACTCGCGATATTGTAGACAATAACGCCGATCGTGCGGGTGCGGTTCGTCACAAGACCTCTCGCGATCTCGTTGACCTGGTAATGAAGCTTTTCAACGGCAGCATCGATTTTTTCCCGGTTTTTCGGCAGGACATTGCCGCCGTTCAGATACTTGGAGATCGTAGCAAGGGACAGGCCAGTCTCTCTGCTGATGTCTTTGATTGTCGCAGCCACATTTTCCCTCCTTTCGCAAGAGCTAAACGTTTCGTTTTTATCTATTATACCGGTCATTTCCGATATTGCAACATATTTTTTGTGCAAAAAGCAAGGGAAGGCACATTTCTGTGTCTTCCCTTTTATGCGCAATGGCAAAACCGCCGCCATGCCTCAGTAATAATCCTTCACCCGGAACGTATACTCATGTTCCTCCGGAGGGATGCTTCTGCTGTCAATATGATGGATCTCGACCCACCGGGAGGAGCTGATGGTACTGATCAGGCGCTCAATCTGTTCCCGTGTCCCCTGGGCTTCCATGAGCACCGTGCCGTCGTATTCATTCTCAACCCATCCGGTTACGCCGAGTGCCGATGCCGCCTGTCTTGCGATCCACCGGAATCCGACGCCCTGGACTTCTCCCGAAAAAATCATGCGGAGCCTCAGAATCTCATCATCCGTCCCGCCGGTTCTTTTTCCCGTTTCTTCCGTCATTTCTTTTTTTCTCTTTTGTCTTTATCTTTATCCTTTTCTTTGTCTTTCTCTTTATTATTTTTGTCTCTGCCGTCCCGGTCTTTATCTTTTTTCTTCTTCTTCGGCTCATTCGCCGGAAGCTGGTATTTGTCCTGATAGGAATCGAACTCGCTCACGAACTCCGGTTCATTGCCGTCCTTGATCGCATTGAGGTATCCGTGCGTTTCAAACGAGGAATTTCTGGTCTGAATGATACATACCGCAACGTTGGAACAGTGGTCTGACACACGCTCACAGTTGGTAAGCACATCGGTCAGAATGATACCAAGCTCAGCCCGGCACTCTCCGGTCTGCAGCCGCTCAATGTGACGGTTCTTGATCTGCTTGGTCAGATCATCGATTACCTCTTCCAGCGGCTCCACATAGTAGGCCTTCTTCTCATCGTCATCCGCGAAACAGGTATAGGTCAGCTGAAGGATCTCCGTCACGGCCTGCGTGAGGACAGCCAGCTCCGACTTTGCCTTTTTCGAGAACTTCACGCCGAGATCACGCATCTGTCCGGCGGTCTTGGTCATGTTGATCGCATGGTCGCCGATCCGTTCAAAATCCGTGATGCTGTGAAGCATTTCGGATACGGCCTCGCTGTCCGCATCCGTCAGATCCTTCGCTGAAAGCTTGATCAGGAAGGTATCCAGCTGATCCTCCAGGTAATCCAGTTCCTTTTCCTGCCGGTCGATTTTTTCAATCAGCTCAGGATCATAGTTTTCCATCACGCTCATGGAATCGATAAAAGACTCCTGCGCGGCCTTTGCCATCTCAACCGTCCTCGTGCGGCACTGCTGCACGGCCAGACCCGGGGAGGTCAGCAGACGCTCGTCAAGGAGCACCTGTCTGCTGTCTTTTCCGTCTTCTTCATTCTGAACAGGCATCATCCGCTCGACAAAGGCCACCAGATGCTTTGAGAAGGGCATCAGAAGCGCGATCGTGCCAAGGTTAAAGATAGAGTGGAAGATGGCGATCTGAACCGCATTGATCGAATGGCCAAAGAAAGGCAGATGCAGGGCATACCGGAGCACCAGATAAACCGTCAGCCACACAATGGTGCCGAGGATTTTTATCATGATATGGAGTGCGGGTACGCGCTTCGCCTTTTTGCTGACGCCGATACCGGAAAGAATGGCGGTGACGCAGGTACCGATATTGGCGCCCATGACAAGCGGAATCGCCATGCCGAAGCTGATCGAGCCGGTCTGCGACAGCGCCTGCAGCACACCGATGGAAGCCGCCGATGACTGAATGACGCCGGTAAAAGCCGTGCCGATCAGCACGCCGATAAAGGGATTGTCAAAGGCCACGAGAATCCGCTGAAATTCCGGCTCCTCCGCCAGCGGAGAAACCGAATTGCTCATCAGCGTCATGCCGAACATCAGGACGGCAAAGCCGCAGAGAATCGTACCGATATCCCGGTTTTTCTGCGTTTTTGAGGCCATGATCAGAATGACGCCGATCAGCGCCACGATCGGAGAAAAGTTCTCCGGTTTCAGCATGGAAATAAAAATATTGTCCGATGAGATACTGCTCATTGAAAGGATCCATGAGGTCAGCGTCGTTCCGATATCGGAACCCATGATCACATGAATCGTCTGCGAAAACTCCATGATACCGGAGTTGACCAGTCCGACAAGCATAACCGTCAGCGCCGAAGAGGACTGGATCGCAATCGTCACGACCGCACCCAGCGCCAGGCTCTTCAGCGGGTTGGATGTCAGCTTCTTCAGCACATTCTCCAGCCGGCCGCCGGCCATTTTTTCCAGATAATTGGACATGACATTCATGCCGAACAGGAAAAAGGCGAGCCCTCCTACCAGCGAGATGATGTTATAAATAGTCATTCGTTTCCTCCATGGCTATACCGAAAAATGGAGGCCGCCTGCACGCGTCCTCCATCCGGAACACAGTCAGTGTGTGAAAATCCGGAAGCATCCCTGCGCGAATACGTCCCGGAAATCAGTCCCCGCTTCCGTTCAGCTGAACTTCAAGTGCGCGGACCTCGAGTTCCTCTTTACGGATTTCTTCATTGAACTCCTGGATCTTCCTGCAGGTATCGGCGATTTTTTCATCGTCAAACTTCAGGAATCCACGGGTCACGGCATCCGGAAGAACGAATTTTTTCTCACCCGCCTGATCAAAAGCTACGGTCAGATGGCTGCCCTCCTGTGCCGTCACCTTTCCCTCGCCGTATTTCTTATGTGCCGCCGTGCTTCCCACAAGGGACGGGGCTGTCATCTCATCCCGCCTGTTCTGCGCTGTCTTCAGTCTGGCGCGGCCGTTGCGGATGTCCCTGCGGAGCTTTTCCTGCTCCTTCTCTTTTTCTTCGCTCTCGGCGGTGGCGGCGGATTTCTTTCTGCGCTTCTTCTTCGGCGCGGCCGGCATCTCGTCATACAGCTCATAATTCAGTGCACAGTAGATAACATCAAACGCCAGAATGTGGTCATCGGAATCGATCTCCGTCACCGAGCTGTCGTCCGACTGATCCGCCTCTTCCTGCAGCGCATCATCAAGCTTTTCCTGAATTTCGCTGTGCTGCTGAAGTGCCTCGACAACCGCGCCGCACATCCTGTAATACCTGGGCAGGTCGACGCTGTCATCGGTTATCATATCCTCATCCTCACCGACGTACTGGATGAAAGTCTTGACCTCGTTTTCCTTATAGAGGAAGTTATCTTCAGGATCGGCGAAGGAGAGATACATCAGTGCCGAGCTCATTTCCTGATGGTATTTCCACTTTTCGCTGTCAACCATACGGAGAAGGCTGTTCATGCCCATGACGAACGCCTCTGCCTTCTTCTGTCTTACCTCATAATCGGAGTCATCCGGATTCAGAAGCTTGCGGAATTCATCGCGGACTGCCTCCTGCATGTCGCTGCTGTGCCTGCACAGGAAAACGACACCGTTGATCGGCTGATAGGAAGACTCGCTGATCAGGCTCTCATCGCCGCCCATGGCATTTTTGAACATGCCGCCGAAGTCCTCGGCATCCAGATCCCAGTATTTCTGGAAGCGGCTCACCGCCGTCCATTTATAGATTTCATGATTTTCCGCCGAGTTGAAAAGTTCAAACTTGTCGTTATAATTATCCAGAAGTTTCTGCAGATGCTCGTTATCCAAATTATCCTCCTCTCAGAATCAGGTACGTCATCTATTGGAACTGCTTGGTCATTTTTCCTATGCGGAGCCGCATGCCCCGTTATCGAAATCAATATAATTCCACGCCTGTCTCAGTGTCAAGACATGTATGTTCACTGTCCCAGCATCTTGCGGATATAGACCACCATGCCGATCAGCGCCGCCGCCGATACGCACACGGAGATCAGCCCCATCGCCACGGACGGGAACAGGGCCATAAAAATCTCGTCGACCCCCAGAATCAGCAGAAAAATCCCCGTTGCCGTCTGATATTTTCTGTTCTGTTCCGGATCCATCTTCTTCGGCCGGTAGTTCTTGCCGCTGAACAGATTCAGCACGTTCTCTCCCTTTCCGATAAAGAAGATGACCGCCAGAAACAGACATAAAATCGCCAGAAACCAGTCAAATGCCGGACTGATGTCCATACTTCACTTTCCTCCTGTCAGTTATTGATATCTTTTTCGACCGCTGCTGCGTCGCGCCTCATGATCAGCGCATTTTCCTTTGGTGAACTGTAATAATCTTTTCTCAGGCCCACCTGCTCATAGCCGGCGCTGCGGTACAGCCGGATCGCATCGGCGTTGCTCTCCCGCACCTCGAGAAAAATCTTCGTGATTCCACGGTCGGATGCCCTGCGGCTGAGTTCGTCCAGCAGCGCCCGGCCGATGCCCCGCTGCCGGTATGCCGCATCCACCGAGACATTCGTGATATCGCCCTCATCCGGATAGCCGTAAAAGCCGATATAGCCCGCGATCTCATCGCCTTCTGCCGCCGTCAGAAAAATCGTGTCGTCCCTGATCATGAAATCATAAAAGTCCTTTTTTTTCCACGGCACAGAGAAGTTTGCACGCTCAATTTCCGTCACACGGTCCAGATCGGCCTCCGTCATCTCCCGTATGATCCGCCGGTCCTCCCGGGCCTTTATCATCTGCTGATCCTCCGGGGCCTTATTCATAGGAATCGTTTCTCCCGTAATCCGCAGGGCGGAGCCTTTCGGATGCCTCGCTGATTTTGTCCACTTTCACGCCGGCAGCCTCCTTTTCGCGTTCCGCCTGAGGCTTTCTCAGATAATCCGGGTGATGCGCATACGAAGGAACCGTTTTTCCCTCTCTGAGGTACTGCATGCCGAGCCACGCCACCGCGCCTGCCCGCTGCCGGTTCAGATGCGCCGGCGCCACGGAAAAATCAATATGAAGCAGCTGTTTCATCTGATCGAGGTACACCGGAACCCCGTCACCGAGAAGAACTGCCTTCTTCTCCTGCATATGATTGATTCTGTCAGCGAGCTCCTCTGTCGTGCAGGCTGTCTGTTCCATCAGCACCGTCAGTCTGTGATTCCGGAATTCATAAATTCCCGTGTAGACCTGGCTTCTTCTCGCATCCATCATCGGAACCACGAGTCCCTCTGTGTCGTACAGATTGCACGCCAGCGCATCGACCGTCGGAACCTCGATCAGCGGTTTGTTCAGCGCAAGACCGATGCCCTTGGCCGTTGCCGAACCGATCCGGAGTCCGGTAAATGACCCCGGTCCCTTTGAGACCGCCACAGCGTCTGCCGTGCTCACATCAATGCCGAGCATCTCCGTCAGCTCATCCATCATCGGAAGCAGCGTCTGCGAGTGCGTCTTCTTATAATTTATCGTGAATTCTCCGAGCAGCGTGTCGTCCTCCATCCAGGCGGCCGACGCCGCAAGACCCGAACTGTCAATTGCCAGAATTCTCATCGGGTCCTCCTTCCACCGTAATCTGTCTGTAGTCAAAACCCCGGTCAGGATTTTTCCGGATGGTGACCCTGATCAGGTCGTCCGGAAGAAGTTCACGGATCCGGTCCGCCCACTCGATCAGGCACACCCCGCCGCCGAACAGGTACTCGTCCAGGCCGACTTCCTCCATCTCCTCAGGATCCTCGATCCTGTACACATCAAAATGATAGAGCGGTATACGCCCTTCCCTGTATTCCTGTACGATGGTAAACGTCGGGCTCGAGACAGGCTCCGTAATGCCAAGTCCCGCCGCAAATCCTTTGGCAAAAATCGTCTTCCCGACACCGAGGTCGCCGTTCAGTGTAAAAATCTGTCCGGGAACCGCCTGCTCTCCGAGCTTTCGCGCAAACGCTTCCGTTTCCTCCGGGCTGTTTGTCTCAATCGTCATAATCCTGTGCCTTCATTTCATCATTTACATAGTTCCGAAACGTGTTTATTCTAACATATCGTCCCTCTCCTGCAAAGATGACCCGCCGGTCCGGATCCGCAGACGGCGGAAATTTTTTTCGCAGATCCGTCAGCCGGCTGCTGCCGGACCGCAGGATATGGTATGATATACAGGTCTTTATAAATCACGATCAACCGAAAATGAAAAGGAGCAATCACATGGAAAATCCTGTTGTTACCATCACCATGGAAGACGGCGGCGTCATTACCGCCGAGCTGTATCCCGACAAGGCACCGAATACTGTCCGGAACTTCATCAGTCTTGTGAAAAAAGGCTTCTATGACGGCCTGACGTTTCACCGCATCATCCCCGGATTCATGATCCAGGGCGGCGATCCTGAAGGAAACGGCATGGGCGGTCCCGGCTATTCGATCAGAGGCGAGTTCTCCGGCAACGGTTTCGACAAAAATGACATCTCTCACACCCCGGGCGTTCTCTCCATGGCCAGAGCCATGGATCCCGATTCCGCCGGCAGCCAGTTCTTCATCATGCACGCAGCCGCTGATTATCTCGACGGACAGTACGCAGCCTTCGGCAAGGTTACGGACGGCATGGACATCGTCAACCGGATCGCGCTCACCGAGACCGACTGGAACGACAAACCAAAAACACCGGTGGTCATCCGCACCATGACGGTTGACACCAGGGGAACCGACTACCCTGAACCGGAAAAAATCTGACGTTCATCTGCTTTTCAGTTTTCTGCGGAGAAGACACGGCTGTCGTACCATACGAGGCCGGTCTTCTCCGTTTCTGTCCGTCCCGAAGTCAGATCCGTTATCTCACGGATGAAGGCATCCCCGTCCTCTTCGGGGAGCACACATTCCATCTGCACCCGCTCCGTATAGGTTGAGGAAATCACCTGAATACCGCGCTCTTCGGTCATGTGCCGGATTCTTCCGACATCCGGATAGGCGGCCGTCAGCAGAATCCTGATGCCCTGCCGTCTCTCCACAAGTACACTCTGTTTCAGACAGTCCCTGGCAGCCGATGTATAGGCGCGCACCAGTCCTCCTGTCCCGAGCAGGGTCCCGCCGAAATACCTGGTCACCACCAGCACCGCATCCGTCACATCCGCTCCCGCTAGCACATCCAGGATCGGCCGGCCTGCCGTACCCGACGGTTCCCCGTCATCCGACGCATGAAGATCCGGCTGTGTTCTGCCGATCCGGTACGCATAACAGTGATGGCGCGCATCGTAATGTTTCTTCTTTATATCGCGGACAAACGCCAGCGCTTCCTCCTCCGACACCACATGTCGGATCTCGCCGAGGAAAACAGATTTCTTCTCCTCGTACCTTCCGTTCCCGCCCTTCTGTACCGTTATATATGACGGCATAAGTTCTTCCTCCTGATTTCCTCTTCTCCTGACATCTTAGCAGAGGACGGCGTGCCCGCACAACCCCGCCATGGATATTGCAGTTCAGACGTTGTCAGAGCCACGGAACACATGGAGACTCCCAGGCCGAGACCTCCGCAGACGCCGGCGCCCTTTGCATCTCGTAGTCTATCTGCTATAATGTGCAATAAGTGTGCTCATCTTTCGCGGACGTCTTCTGCCGCTGCAGCGCACAGGAATTCAGAGAACTATTTACGCTGGATTCAGGAGGGTATGAATGGATTTCAGCAGACAGGGTATTCAAAAAGAAAAGAACGCACTCCGGTCAACGTCCGCTCAGACGGCAAACCGATCCGCCGTGACCGTTCTCCGCGTTGTGCTGTACCTGCTCATCGCGGCTGTTGTCTTCGGCATCGCCATGGGCATCGGTGCCTACCGCGGGATTATCGCAGATACGCCGGACATCACTGACTCGAACATCACGCCTCTCGGAAGCGCGACCTTCCTGTATGATGCCGACGGAAATCAGATGCAGAAGCTGAGCTCAGTTGAGGGCAATCGTGTCAACGTCAGCCTTGACGAGATTCCGCTGAACATGCAGCACGCCATTGTTGCCATTGAGGATTCCCGTTTTTACGAGCATAACGGTGTCGATCCTCACGGCATGATCCGTGCCATCCTCGTGGCGCTTTCCTCCAATTTCGAGGAGTCCGAGGGTGCCAGTACCATTACGCAGCAGCTTCTGAAGAACAACGTCTTCACAGACTGGATGAATGAATCAAGAATTCAGCGCCTCAAGCGTAAAATCCAGGAGCAGTACCTGGCCGTCCAGCTGGAACAGTCGCTGCGTGACGCCGGACGCGATCCCAAGGCCGTGATTCTTGAAAATTATCTCAACACGGTAAACTTCGGTTCCGGAGCCTACGGTATCCAGACGGCCGCACAGACCTACTTCGGCAAGGACGCAAAGGACCTGACGCTTTCCGAATGCGCCGTGCTGGCAGCCATTCCTCAGAACCCGAGCCAGTATAATCCGAAGATCTATCCGGAAGAGAACGCAAAGCGAATGCAGATCGTCCTCAAATATATGCTGAAGCAGAAGTATATCACCGAGGACGAATACCAGGAGGCGATGAGCGATGACGTCTATTCCAGAGTGCAGGATACGGACGAGACAGGAAACACGGAAGAGGATGTCTACTCCTACTTTACGGATGAGGTGATAGATCAGGTACAGAGCGACCTCATGGCGCAGAAGGGCTACACCGAGCAGGAGGCCTACAACGCGATTTTTAACGGCGGTCTCCAGATCTATACCACGGAGGATCCGGATGTCCAGTCCGTTATGGAAGAGGAGTTCGAAAACGAGGCCAATTTCCCGGCCAGCAGTCAGGTCAGCCTCGACTGGGCGCTCACCGTTGACAAGTCGACCGGTGAACGCGTGAACTACAGTGTGCAGAATCTGCAGACCTACTTCCAGGACAACGTGGATCCGGATTTTGACCTGTTCTTCTCATCGACTGATGAGGCTCAGGCATACATAGATCAGTACAAGGCAGCCGTTGTCGGTCCCGACGATTCGATCGTGGCCGAACGCTCCTCATTCACACCGGAACCGCAGGCATGCATGACCGTGATCGATCAGAGCACGGGATATGTGGTCGGCATTGTCGGCGGCCGCGGCGAGAAGACGGCTTCGCTGACGCTGGATCGCGCGACGGATTCTCTCAGACAGCCGGAGGGAACCCTCCGGGATCTCGCTGTCTACGGACCGGCGCTTCAGGAAGGTACCGTGACACTGGCGTCGAATGAAAAAACGACGGTGAATGCAGGCGGCGAAGAAGATTCGAATACGGCAGATAATCTGACCAGTGTCAGCATGAAGGTCCGCCAGGCCATCATGACCGGCAACAGTGCCATCGCCTCCGTTGTTCTGCAGCAGATCTCGGCGACCAAATCGCTGGAATATCTGAAGGAACTCGGTTTCAACCATCTGTCAGATCAGTACGATGCTTCGACGAATCTTGCCAGAGGAAGCACGTATAACGGTGTCACCAACCTGGAGCTGACAGCCGCGTACGCCGCCATCGCAAACGGCGGTTCTTACACAAAGCCTGTATTCTATACAAAAGTTACGGATCAGACAGGAAACGTCATTCTGGAAAACAAGCCTCTGACAACGCAGGTGTTCGACGAGGCAACCAGCTATCTGCTGACCAGTGCGATGCAGGAGGAGATCTCCAGCGACATCGGCACCGGCATCACCTTCCGGCTCAGTGACAGCGGCATCGATGTGGCAGGCCAGACCGGCACGACCGAGAGCAATATCGACCTGCAGTTCGTGGGTTACACCCCTTACTACACCGCCGGCATCTGGACAGGCTATGATTCGACCGAAGAGCTCACTGACGATGAGAAGACTTATATCTCCACGCTCTGGACCAGCATCATGAACAGAATTCACGAAGGACTGAAGCCCAGAAAGTTTACACAGCCTTCCACTGTAGAAACGCTGGCTGTATGTTCGGAATCCGGCCTTCTTGCCGGCTCCGGATGTACGCCTGTGAATGAGTATTTCTCCACGGCCAATGCCCCTGCGGAAACCTGTCAGGAACACAAGCCGACACCGAGGCCGACGGCCACGGCAGCGCCGACGCCGACACAGCCAGCAGACGGCGCCACAGGCACCGGTGATACCGGAACTCAGAACGGAACGCAGAACACCGGAGATACCGGTGCTGCCGCAGATACCGGCCAGCAGCCGGCACCGGCCGACAATGCCGCTGCCGGACAGTAAGCATCTGTATCATACAGGATGCCACAGAAAGAAGAGGTGCGGAAAACTCCCGGTTTTCCGCACCTCTTCTTTCTTCTTTTCTGTCTTTTTATTCTTCTGTTTCTGTTCACCTGTGATTTTTTCAGTTCTTCTCACATAAGGTTCTCATCATATACCGCGCGTCTGCCGCCTGTATACTTCGGTCTCCGGCGGGCGCAGATAATGCCGGCCTCGCCGATTTTTTTCATGGAAATGCGAAGCGGAACAACGACCGGATGAATGTGCATCCCGATGAGCGTCCCTCCGATATCGATGCCGGCATCAGCTCTCGCATCAATCGATTCTACAAGAACGGGATCCTTCATCCGCTGATAGGCCACAGTTGCGAAGGCGCCGCCCGCATGGTTCGGCTGCGGGATCGCGTTCACCTGTTCCAGATCAAATTTCTCCATGACTTCCCGCTCTACGACCAGTGCACGGTTCAGATGTTCGCAGCACTGCGCGGCCATCAGGATCCCGCGTTCCTCAAGGGCCCGGCTGATGCCGGCGTACAGTTTTTCTGCCACATCCACACTCGTGTTTGTGCCGATTTTTTCACCCAGCACCTCGCTTGAGGAACAGCCCACGACAAAGAGCATGCCCTTTTTCAGATGCGCCGCTTCCGCGATCTCCGAGACCGCGCGGTAACTCTGTTCTTCAATGTCTTCCTGATCCATGATTGTCTGCATCTCCTTCGCTTAAGGACCGGTTCAGCTGTCCTGTCTCTTCTTTGAAAGATTTTCCTGTACTCTCTTGTAGAGCTCCTGCGCCGCGTTGTAGCCCATCTTCTTCTGTCTGTGGTTGACAGCGGCGGTTTCAACGATGACGGCCAGATTTCTGCCCGGCCGGATCGGAAGAGAATGACACACGACCTTGATGCCGAGAAACTCGGTGTATTCCTCCTCGAGTCCGAGACGGTCATATACTTTGTCCTTATCCCACTCCTCGAGCTTGATCACGAGGTCGATCGTATGCGTATCCTCGACGCTCTCGACACCGAACAGCGTCTTGACATCGATGATACCGATACCACGGAGTTCGATGAAGTGTCTGGTGATATCCGGCGACGTGCCGATCAGGGAGATGTCACTGACCTTGCTGATCTCGACCACATCATCCGTAATCAGACGGTGGCCTCTCTTGATCAGCTCCAGCGCGGCCTCTGATTTGCCGATGCCGCTTTCACCCATGATCAGGACGCCTTCGCCGTATACATCGACAAGCACGCCGTGAATGGAGATGGTCGGTGCCAGCTGCACGTTCATCCACCGGATAATTTCTGCGGTGAAGGCAGATGTCGTTTTCTCCGTCACAAAGGTGGGCACCTGGTATTTTCTTGCAAGGTCCAGTATGATGCTGCCCGGCTCCTCCGACGTGGTAAAAATCACACACGGCACGCCCTGAGAAATAAATGCCTCGTAGGATTTCCGCTTTGTCTCATCGTCCATATGCTGCAGGTAGGAAAATTCTACGAATCCGATGATCTGCACGCGTTCATGGGCAAAATGTTCAAAGTAGCCTGTCAGCTGAAGCGCCGGCCGGTTGATTTCGGGAACTGTGATCCTGTTGACCGTGAGATCGATATCCGGCGTCAGATTCTTCAGATCCATTTCCCGTTCCAGTTTTTCCAGTGAAATGTATTTGCCGCTCATGCCGTCCCCCTTTTTTCTTATGTTGAAATATTATCGTCACGAACTCGTTTTCGATAACCCGTCCCGGTGAAAAAAATCATATATGCTCTGCGCCGCTCTCCTGTCAAAGCCCGGAAGGGCCGCCATTTCCTCCACACCGGCGTTTCTGATGGAATCCAGGTCGGGATAATGGCTGATCAGTTCCGCACGGCGCTTTTCACCCACATAGGGGATGTCGTCGAGAACGGAGTGTACCTGTTCCTTCCCCCGCAGCAGCCGGTGATACGTGATGGCAAACCGGTGCGTCTCATCCTGAATCCTCGTGATCAGGTGAAATCCCTCCGAGTCCGTATCGATCGATATCTCTACATTCTGATAATACAGCCCTCTTGTCCTGTGGTGGTCATCCTTCACCATACCGGCAACCGGAATGGTCAGGCCCAGCTTTTCCAGCACCTTCAGTGCGATGTTGACCTGTCCTCTGCCGCCGTCCATCAGAATCAGATCCGGCAGCCGGCTGAAGCCCGAGTCCTCCGAGATGCCTCTCTCAAAACGCCGGGTCAGCACCTCGTCCATGCTTGCATAGTCATTCGGGCCCTCCACCGACCGGATCCTGAATTTCCGGTAGTCAGATTTTTTCGGCCGTCCGTTCTCATAGACGACCATGGAGCCGACCGACTGATAGCCGCTGGTATTGGAGATATCATAGGACTCAATTCTTACCGGCGGCTTCATGCCGAGCCAGCGCCCGATCTCTCCGATCGCGCCGGTTGTCTTCTCCACGTCCCGTCTGATTTTTTCACGGTTCTGCGAGAGAATCAGTTCCGCATTTCTCTGCGCCAGATCGACGAGTTTTTCCTTCATGCCGCGCTGCGGCACCAGAATGCGCACCTTTGTTCCTCTCGCATTCTTCTTCTGCGTCAGCCAGTTCTCAATCAGTTCCACATCCTGTATGGGCTGCGAAAGCATCAGCCGGTGAGGAATAAAAGGCGTACCCGCATAATACTGCTGGATGAAGCTCTGCATGACATCCGGAACCGTCTGTCCTGCCGCAACTTTCAGGTAAAAATGATCGCGCCCGATCAGTTTTCCGTCTCTGACGAAGAATACCTGCGCGATCGCATCGCCCTCGCCCGCTGCCTCTGTCTGACCTTCTTCCTCCCCGGAGCGCCTCACGGCCACGGCAATCACATCCGTATCGTCGCCGCTGCCGGCCGTCATCTTCTGCTTCTCGGAGATTTTTCTCACAGATTCGATCAGATCGCGGTATGACGCCGCACTCTCAAAATTCAGCGCCGACGAAGCCGCCTTCATCTTCTCCGTGAGATCTGCCATTACGTCATCCGCGTGGCCGTTCAGAAAGCGGACAGCTTCTTTCACCTTCCGCCTGTACTCTTCTTCGCTGATCAGGCCCTGGCAGGGCGCGTCGCACTGATGAATCTGATAATACAGGCAGGCTCTTTCCTTACCGATTTCCGCCGGAAGTTTCCGGTTACAGTTCCTGATATGATACAGACTCCGGATCAGGTCGATGGTCTCCTTCGCAGCGCCCGCATCCGGATACGGTCCGAAATACTGCGCCTTATCCTTTGCCATATGATGGCGGTACTGAATCTTCGGATACGGCTCCTGTACCGTCAGACAGATGAAGGGATAGGCCTTGTCATCCATCAGCTGCGTGTTGTATTTCGGCCGGTATTCCTTGATCAGATTACACTCAAGAACGAGTGCTTCCACCTCGGAATCCGTCTGGATCGTCTCGAATCTCGTCACCTGAGGCGTCATCGTATAGATCTTCAGCCGCTTGTTCCTGCTGTTGGAAAAATACTGCCGCACCCGGTTTCTGAGTTTCACGGCCTTTCCGACATACAGCACCTCGTCCTTCAGACCGTGCATAATATACACGCCGGGAGACTGCGGCAGCCTGTCCAGCTCCGCCACAAGGTCAAAGCCCCGCTCCGCCGCGACCGTATTGACCGCCGGATCAATCACGCGCCTCTTCTTCTGTTCCGGTTTTTTTCCGTCTGAAGTCTGCTGCGTCCCGGACAGTTCTTTTCTTCTGCCCGGGTCTGCCGCTTCCTCCGGCAGCGCTTCTTCTGCGCCTGCCGGCTCTTTCTTTATTTCTTTATCCATGTAAAATCCATATCATGCAAGATGCCACAGTACTGTATTAAGCCCGACTGGTCCATCGCTGTGCGATTCTCGCAGTCGGCACATGAGACCGACTTCGTCGGTCTGACGCGGAGTTCGCCTCACCGCATCACACTTCGCGTGTGCGGATGCGGCTCACTGCCCGCGCATATTCGCACTCTCATCCGATGTCTCAGCTGTCTCTCTCTCCCGGATAACCGTATTCATGATCCTCATGAATTCGCTTCCGGTAATGGTTTCCTGAATATTCAGATATCCCGCGATCCTGTCGAGGATATCCCTGTTCTCACTGATCAGCTTCTTAGCCTTCGCATAGGCTGCATCCAGCATCGTCATGACTTCATGGTCAATCTCCGTCGCCGTTTCGTCGCCGCAGTCCAGATAGGCCTTTCCGGTCAGATATCTGTCTTCCTGTTTTGCCAGCGCCATGAGTCCGAATTTTTCGGACATGCCGTACTGCGTCACCATCTGACGGCAGATCTGCGTTGCTTTTTCTATATCGTTCGCAGCGCCGGTTGTCACATCGCCGAACACCAGCTCCTCCGCCGCACGTCCGCCGAGAAAACCGACCACCATCTCTTCCAGTTCCTTCTTTGAATTCAGATACTTCTCTTCCTCGGGAACCTGCATCACATAACCGAGCGCGCCCATCGTCCGGGGCACAATCGTGATCTTCTGCACCGGCTCGGTATGCTTCTGCAGCGCATTGACAAGTGCGTGACCGACTTCATGGTATGCGACAATTTTTCGCTCTTCCTTCGAAAGTACGCGGTCCTTCTTCTCCTTGCCGACCAGCACCACCTCAACGGCGTCGCGGAGGTCCTTCTGCGACACGGCATGACGGCCGTTTTTCACAGCAAGAATGGCCGCCTCGTTCACCATGTTGGCGAGATCCGAGCCCACAGCGCCCGATGTCTCCAGCGCGATCTCATGAAAATCGACCGTATCATCCAGCAGCACGTTTCTCGCATGCACCTTCAGAATATCAATTCTTCCCTTCAGATCAGGACGGTCCACGATGATTCTCCGGTCAAAGCGGCCCGGGCGGAGCAGCGCGGGGTCAAGAATCTCCGGACGGTTCGTTGCCGCCAGGATAAAAATTCCCGCCCGGCTGTCAAAGCCGTCCATTTCGGCCAGAATCTGATTCAGCGTCTGCTCGCGTTCATCATTGCCTCCCAGATGCGAGTCACGGGTCTTGCCAATCGCATCGATCTCATCGATAAAAATAATGCAGGGTGCCTGCTTCTTGGCTTCCTCAAAAAGGTCCCGCACACGGGAAGCACCGACGCCGACGAACATCTCGACAAACTCCGATCCGGACACCGAGAAGAACGGCACATGCGCCTCGCCCGCCACCGCTTTCGCCAGAAGCGTCTTTCCCGTTCCGGGAGGGCCCACCAGCAGTGCACCTTTCGGAAGCTTCGCACCGATCGTCGTGTATCTCGCGGGATTATGAATAAAATCAACAACTTCTTTCAGGGAATCCTTCGCTTCTTCCTCACCGGCAACATCGGCGAAAGTCACACCGGTTTCCTTCTGCACATAAGTCTTTGCCCTGCTCTTCCCGACGTTCATCAGTCCGCCGGTTCCGCCGCCCATGGAGCGCATCATCAGCTCCAGGAAAACAAACATCAGAACGATCGGCAGAACAATGGTAAGAAGGAAGGAGAGAATGGTGCTTCCGATACCGGCGTCCTTCTTCGAATAGGTAATGCCGGTACCCTCCAGAAGCTCATTCAGCCCGTTCTCATCGCCGACAAGCGTCGTATGATATTTTCTGCCGGGCACGACATGAAAATCATCGCCGTCTTCTCCGTCTGCCGTCTCTTTGGAAAGCGCCGAAGACAGTCCGCTCTCTCCTGACACGTCGGATTTCTCCGACGTATCTTCCGTCTCCTCATCGGACAGCTTTGAAGTGATCTCCACTGTCGTCCCCTGAAGGGTCACCTCTCTGACCTGGTTGTGCTCCACCATAGAAACAAACTGATCGTAGGTGATCTCCTGGTCCTCCGCGTTTCCGATGATGCCGCGGTAAGCAGACGCCATAATGATGCACACAAGAATGCACAGTGTGATCAGCGTGACGAGCTGCCGGTTATTGTTTCCGCCCTCTCCGGGCGTTCTGTTCCCGTTATTGTCAGCCATATCTCCCTCTTCCCGGACGGCAGCCGTCCCGCTGCTGCCGTACTGCGCCTGTCTTTACTTCTTCTGCGCTGTCTGATCCTCTTCCAGCTTTCTCACCTGATTCATCAGAAGATCTCTGTCGCTGTCAAATTCCGAACAGAACGCATCCGTCGCGGCACGCGTAAAGACTTCCAGCTCTTCTGCCATGCCCGTGTCCCTCGGCACCTGCCAGGCGATATCGAAGATATCATTCGCGATTTTGCCCGTCAGTGTATCCTCTTTGATCTTCCCGAGGCCGAGCAGCACGGAATTATAGCCCTTGTCCCGTTTGCACAGATCTATATAGAGCTTTGTCGTGTTGAAAAATTCCTCATACATGACATCACGGCCGACATCGCCGTATTCCTCCATCAGCTCCATCTTCCAGTCGCTGAAGATCTCACGCCTTGTCTTCGAGATTTTCCGTTTCGTAAAGACATTCGGCGTGGTGCCCTTCAGATAAAAAAGGCCCATCCACCCGCGGATGAAATAGTCTACATTCTGCCCGTCGATCTCGTCATAGCGCGCGTCGTACAGTTTACGGCGCAGCTCATTCTCCGGTGTCTCGCCTTCCAGCTCGATCGCCCGGTCCAGCAGTTCTTTTCTCTTTTTTCTGTCCAGTTCATACATATACTGTACGACCCAAGGTTTCTTTTCCATAATACTGAAATATCCCCCTGACTTTCATCATTGTTTAAAAAAAGCCGGCGCGGGCGCAAACCGTTTCCACGTCAGCCTGTTTTCACCTCTGTTTTTCACCGGATCCGCTTCCGCCTCAGATACAGCAGCAGATCGGAATGCCGCCGCCGCTGCAGCAGAGCGTGCAGAGCGACACCGTACAGCAGACCTCCGCAGCCCTCGCCCACGGAGACTGCGACTCCCAGCCGCCCGCGCAGGGTGAGCCGCCGTAGCCGTAGCTCTGTCCCATGTAATCATACCAGCCGCCCGCAATCTGATCATAGAGACGGCGGAACTCGTAATTATCCGGCTCCAGCCGGCAGGCCTGTTCCGCGTCGTTCTTTGCCTCCTGCGTATTGCCGAGGCCGATATTCGCGGCTGCATGCAGATAGTACCACGTGCCGTTTCTGTCGCTGATCTGATTCAGCACATTCATCGCCTCCTGATAGTGGCGCGTATTGATGTAATTCGCCGCCGCTCTCAGTTCGGGATTATCCTCAAACGCACTTCCGCTTCCGGCACCGCCGTAGCCGTACTCACTCTCCGCGGCACCCCGCGGGATTTTGCCCGTGCGCTCGTCCATGATCTGCTTATAGGCAGCCTGGACTTCCTTGAACTTTTCCTCCGCCTCATCCTTGTGCGGATTGTTGATATTGGCATCCGGATGATATTTCCGGCTCAGTTTCCTGTATGCCTTTTTCACCTCGTCATCTGTCGCGTCACGCGAGATGCCGAGTACCTGATAAGGATCGCTCATCTGCTCCTCTTTCTGATCCCGTCTTAAGTCCTGCCCGTTTCCCGGCTTTCCGGCTTTTTCCCTGTATATACTTCCGGCTTTTTCCCGGCCTTTTCTTCCGGCTTTTTCCCGGTATTTTCTTCCGGTTTTTTCCCGGCCTTTTCTTCAGCTTTTTCACGCTTTGTCCGGTAGCGGACCCAGATACCAGAATACAATATATTTCTGAGGATGTCCACATCCCGCAGTATCGGAAGCTGCTCAAAGGCACGCGTGGCGGCCGATGCCTGCATCGTCAGAAGCTGTGCCGCACGGTTCTCGAAATCCGGTTCGCCGGCGATGCCGGAAAATGGATTGTAGTCATGATTTTTCCGGTCTTTTTCCAGATCGTCCCAGGCATCCATCAGATAGATAAACTTGCCGATGTAGAAGCCGGTTTCCTTCATCAGATCCGTCCAGCCGTCATCGCAGTAATGATAGATTTCGGCCATCATCACACCGGTTTCCTTCGCAGCGGCCTCCAAAGAAGCATCATTTTTCTCTTCTGTTTCATGCAGCGCCTTCAGGTACCGCCGGATGGCCCTGGTCTGACGGGGATATGCAGCCGCAGTCTTCAGGTAAGCCCGCCTGATCGCCCGCGACGCGGCCAGCGAAGGCAGACTTCTGTCATCAATCCAGTCATCCTCAAGATTATGATAAACCAGAAGGATATTCATGTCCGCCGCATACCGCGTGTACTGATTTCGTATCACGCGGACCGGGTGCGCCGGCCGGAGGATGCATTTTGCCTCCGAGGTCCCATCCGGGCCTTCATACAGGGCATTCAGAAGGAGCGCCAGAAAGGTCATATCATAGGTGAGCGTCATCCTCGCCGCCTCGCCGCAGGAATCCTTCAGATCCCGGCAGATGCCGCAGTAATACGTCCGGTAGCGGTCCATCTCTCTGCCCTTCAGTTCACTTCTGTCAACAGTGACATAACCAAACACAGCTCACTCCTCCGTCATCAGGCGCGTTTCGCCCCGGTATCCTTCACAAAGCGGGTCCTGCACTTCGGACAGGTAATCTCAATGTGGCCGTGATTTCTCGGCACCCTGACCTTCTGGCCGCAGTTCGGACATCTGAAATACAGGTGATCCCTGTCCCTCGCCTGGCGCATGCCTCCTGTGAAAAATCCACGGATCCGCCCCATGATTTCCAGGTACTTCCTGTTTTCTTCGGCCCGCTGCACCGTATTGCGCGACAGCGTTCTGTACATCCCGTAAATCAGCAGCGCCAGAATGATGCCCTCCAGTACCCAGCTTCTCACAAAAATTGCCACCACCATAAGAATCAGTGTGATCAGCATAAGAAAACGGTTGTACTGATCGGTTCCATACCGCCCGCTGCCAAAACGTCTCATCCAGTCCCTGAATTTATTCATCACAGTCTCTCCTTCTCTCAGCTGAATCATACCGGCAGGGCTTCCGAAAACGCTTGACGCACGGAAGCTGCTTCTCTATGATACATGTAGTTTTCATATTTCAGATACATGTAATTTTCATATTTTATACTGAAAATGTGATGAAGATGTGGACAGGAGTAATCATATGTCAGGAAAAAAACATTATCCATGGACTGCCCGGCGGATTGCCGCGCTGATCGGTATCATACTTCTTCTTGCCATGTACGGTATGACGATGGTATTTGCCCTGATGGGAAGCCCTGAGTCGAAGGGTCTGCTCATGGGCGCGGTTTTCTGCACGATTGCTGTTCCGGTTCTGCTGTATGCGATGGAAGTGGCCGCACGAAGCCTGAAGGGCCGCGGTCTTCCCGACGACAGAACGGATCAGAACGGTGAATCCTCCGGTGAAAACGGGCCGTCTGCAGACGAAGACGGGCCGTCCGCAAACGAAAACGGGCCGTCTGCAGACGAAAACGGACCGTCTGCAGACGGAGACCATGTACAGGATGAGAAAAGCGGAAGCAGGACGGAAGACTGAAACGGAAGACTGAAAATAACGAATTTTCTGTACCTTCAGGATTCTTTTACGAATTTTTCCTGAACCAGAGGGCAATGCGGATAAATAATAATGCAATTATATACTAAAATTTAATTTTAATTTTGGCCAACATTACCTGTTGAATTGTTTCATCTTCAATAATATACTGAATCTATCAACAGATTTGAATCGATTTTTCTCTATTGATGCACCGAACTGCATCCTCGTCCAAACCTCTTCTCAATTATCATTATTGTCAGAGATTTTTTCAGGATCAGGCATCGACTTTTCTTTCCCGCTCCCCGTGGGTTGAATTGTCCACATCTGCCAAACCCGTTCAATCCCGTCATGGGACTATCCTTTCACTTGGGCGGTTTTGCTCAAAACCAAATCAGAAGAAACGGCGGGCAGTGTCTGATCATCACTGCCCGCCGCTGTCATTTTATTTTAAGTTTATTTCTCCCAGAGGCTGTCGGTGCCGTCCAGATCCCACAGATCCTGCCAGTCGTCCGCACCGGGCCACAGGAATACCTGTCCCTTGACCAGACGGTTGTCGCACTCGAGCGTCTCAATCTTTTTCATTTCCTCATCAGTCAGAGGATCTTCTGTCACGCATTTCAGGTTCGTGTACAGATTTTTCTCTTTGATGGAGAACGGAATCGGCGCATGTCCCTTCTGAACCGCCCACTTGATGGCGACAAGAACCGGATGAACACCGTGTGCCGCAGCAATCTCCTTCATGACCGGTGTCTGCAGATCCGCGACATCTTCCGGTGTGCGGTCGCGCTCCGGACGGTCAGGAGAACCGAGCGGGCAGAATCCCACGATCTCGATGCCCTGGGATTTCACATAGTCATAAAGCTCCTTCTGCTGGAAGCACGGATGCAGCTCCATCTCAATGCACGCAGGTTTGATGCGGCACAGCGGGAGACCCGCCTTCAGCTTCGGAATCGTCATATTGGACATTCCGATCTGCTTCACAAGGCCGTCATCAACAAGTGCTTCCATGGCTCTCCATGTGTTCATGAAGCGCTCCACGGAGAACGGTTTGGAATCAGGATTGCGCTCCGTCACATCGCATTTCGGCGGATGATAGTTCGGGAAAGGCCAGTGTACGTAGTACATATCCAGATAATCCAGCTGCAGATCAGAGAGCGTCTTTTCACATGCCTCTCTGACATGGCTGTGCATATCATTCCATACCTTGGATACAATGAAGAGATCCTCACGCTTCACAACGCCCTCGTCAAATGCCTCTTTGTACACCTGACCGATCTCTTTTTCATTGCCGTAGCATGCCGCGCCGTCGAAGTGGCGGTATCCCATGCGGATGGCCATCCGCACCGCATTCTGAACCTCTTCTGCTGTCGCGTGATCCGATCCGAAAGTACCGAGCCCGATAGCCGGCATCTTTGCGCCTGTGTAAAGCGTGCGCTGAGGAATCAGCGACGGATCTACATAATACTCCATAAGCTACCTCCTTCATATACGGCGGAATCTCCGCCGGAATTTAACTTTAACCCCTGCTTTTAAGTATACTGCTTCTGCAGTATAAGTCCAGCCGCTGCTGCCCGGTCGGAATCTGTCAGCGGAGCTTTGTGATCTCGATTCTGCTCCTGATCTGCTCCATGTCCTCCATGCGGAAAAATCCGGTCCTGTCCGTCATGGCCGCAGCCGCTGAGATGGCGCTCGCGATTCTCAGGCATTCAGGACTCGAAAGTCCTCTCTCAAAGCCGACATCAAAGCCGCCGATCATCGAATCACCGCAGCCGACCGTGTTCACAGCCTGAATCTTCGGCACACGCGCCTGAAAAACACCTTCCGGACACGACATCAGCGAACCCGATGCGCCGAGACTGATCACCACCACAGGAATGCCCATGCCGTGAAGCTTATCCGCCGCCGCAAAAATCTCCTCCTTCTGTTCCGGATCGAGATTTTTCTTCACCAGCTGACGGATCTCATCG
Source organism: uncultured Eubacteriales bacterium (assembly GCA_900319355.1). Lineage (GTDB taxonomy): Bacteria > Bacillota > Clostridia > Lachnospirales > Lachnospiraceae > Bilifractor. The sequence continues at coordinate 29,214 of ONOC01000004.1, forward strand.
ATATTCGGTTTAATCATGAACGGGCGGAAAGCCAGGCAGTCGGCGAGCGTCTGGCCGCTCGTATCAAGGATGACTCTCTTTCCCAGCTTCCGTGCCTCATCGATCAGGCGGCCGTAGAGTTCCGATCCGCATCCCTTCGGAAGACTTCCGGACACGGACGCAATGGATGCGTCCTTCACCAGATCCCGGAATTTTTCAACCAGATGATCCTGATCTTCCGCTGTAGCCGTAAAGCCGGGCTCCAGCAGCTCTGTCTGCGTCCGGTTCGTCTCGTCCCAGATGTTGATGCAGGAACGCGTCTCGCCGCTGCACCACACGAAGTCGGAGGCAAAGCCGTCCTCTCCTATCTTATCCTGAACCAGTTCTCCGGTATGGCCCGCCAGAAAACCGGTTGCTATCACCTTTTCTCCGGCAATGTACGCCGCTCTGGATACGTTCAGTCCCTTGCCGCCGGCGGAGATATCCGCTTCCTTCACGCGGTTGACCTCGCCGACCTGCATGTTGCCAACCACATACCGCTTGTCTGCCGCGGCATTGGCCGTCACTGTTACTATCATACTGTTCCTCTTTTCCTCTGACATCTGACACATATGACGGGAAAATGCAGAAAGTCTGCTTCCCGCATTCAGAAACACATGCTCAGAAGCTGCAGAAATTCTGCCTCTTACTTCTCAGAATCCACAAGGATCTTGCCTTTGACTTTGCCGCGTTCCTTGTACCAGGAGAAGGCTTCGCCGAGCTGTGACAGCGGAACGATCTTCCAGATCATTCTCGGATCATATTTCAGCTGGCCGGTGGCAAAATAATGTGCCACATCCGTCCACTCATGTCCCGGGAACGGAGCGGAATAGCTCATCCAGGAACCGGTCAGATAGAATTCCTTGCGGTTCAGGTTCTCCCATTCCTTAACGCTGAAGGTGAGTTCCTTCTTCGGTGTGCCGATGAAGCATACATGAGCCTTGTTTGCCGCAAGCTCGAATGCCATGCGCATGGTGATGGTGTTGCCGGCGGTCTCATAGACATAGTCATAGCCGACGCCGTCTGTCAGCGCCATCGCCTTATCCATGAAGCCCTCTTCCAGTGTGTTCACTGCTGCATCAGCGCCGAGCTCCAGTGCCAGATCCAGCTTTTCAGGAACGATATCAAAAACAACAACCTTCGAAGCGCCGACCGCCCTTATATTCGCATCTCTCCAGACCGTGCAGAGCAATCGTCGCCGGCTCAAACAGCGCTGCCTGCTCGAACGGGATGTTCTTGTCAAACTTTACCGCATTGATCTCGGGCACGCATACATACTCGGCGAAGGAACCGAACTGACGGGAACCTACAAAGCTGTAGCGCTTGCAGAGAGAATAGTCACCCTTTGCGCAGTCCGGGCACTTCATGCAGGGAACAAGCGGAACGCCGGCTACGTAATCGCCGGGCTGAAGACGGGTTACGCCTTCTCCGACTTCCGCCACAACACCGGAAAACTCATGTCCGAGCACGTTCGGAAAATAATGGCACGCATCACCGTTGACACGCGGAACATCTGATCCGCAGATACCGGTGTACTTCACCCTGATCAGCACCTCGCCCGCCTTCGGTACGGGTTTCTCAATGTCCTCATAACGCACATCCTCGCGTGCATGAACCACGCTTGCCTTCATCATCTCAGCCATTATGACTTTCCTCCTTTATTCATCAATCCCTCGAGGTCTCTGTAGAGCTCGAGATACATCTGATACGTTTTTTCATAAACCGCTGCATTCCCGGGACGCGGTGTGTGCTCGCGCGTATCGCGCACGGTCAGCGAAACTGCCTCGTCATAATCCCTGTACATACCTGTGCCGACACCTGCCAGCATCGCAGCGCCGAGCGTTGTCGCCGTATCGCTGGAAGGAACGACAACAGGCTTTCCGGTCACATCGGATTTGATCTGGGTCCACAGAAGTGAATTCGCGGATCCTCCGACAGAGCGAAGTACATGAACCGGTGCGCCGGCTGCCTCCGCCACATCCAGGTTGTGTTTCAGTGCCAGCGCCACGCCCTCCATGCAGGCACGGACCATGTGACCCTTCGTCTTGGAAAAATCAAGTCCGTAGAAGACGCCTTTGGCATCGGGATTCCAGATCGGTGACCGCTCGCCGCTCATGTACGGCAGAAATACCAGTCCCTCGCAGCCCGCAGGCACTTTCTCCGCCAGCTCATTCAGCTGATCCAGCGAGGATTTTCCTGTCTTCTCCGCGAGCATCCGTTCCTCACCCGCAAACTCCTTTTCAAACCAGCGCATCACTCCGCCGCCTCCGGTCGTACCGCCCTGAAGCAGCCATTTGCCGGGGATCACGTGGAACGACAGGATCAGTCTCGGATCCGCGCGGTATTCATCGAGGCATATGCTCATGCCTCCGGCCTGACCGCCCTGCTCCTGTGTATCGCCGTTGTGAATAACACCCGCGCCGAGCGTGCCGCACGCCGCATCCAGGCCGCCGGCCACAACCGGTGTCCCTTCCCGGAGACCTGTTTCCAGTGCGGCTTTTCCTGTCACTTTGCCGATCACCGTATCACAGCTGACAATATCCGGAAGAAAGCGCTCCGGAATGCCCATCGCCTTCGCCATGTCACGGTCCCAGACACCCTTTCTCATATCAAAGCAGTGCCATCCGTATGCGTCGCAGATATCTTCGGTGACGGCCCCTGTCAGACGGTACCCGATATAGCCGTTCGCGTGCAGGATTTTTTCCGTTTTCTCATAAATCTCCGGCAGATTCTCCCGGTACCAGATTACCTTGGGCGTCGTGTAAGACGGCTGCAGCGGATTGCCCGCCACCTCAAAAATCGCCTCCGCGCCGATCTGCTGATTCAGGCGGTCGCAGATATCCTGTGCCCTTGTATCCATCCAGATCGGTGTGTTGGTCAGATTCCTGCCGTCCTTATCGATGGCAATCGCCGACCAGCCCTGTCCGTCAATACCGACAGCCGCAATATCGGAGGGCTTCACCTCTCCCTTTGCCCAGATTTTGTGAAGTGCCTCGCAGACACCGAGATACCAGTCGTCTGCGTTCTGCTCCGCCCATCCGGGATGCGGATAATAGACGGGATACTTCCCCGTCTCCGCGGCAAGCACCCTGCCGTCGCGGCTGAACACCGCTGTCTTGCAGGCGCTTGTGCCTATGTCAATCCCCAGTAAATATTCACCCATACCTGTACTCCGTCCCCGGGCTCTGCCCGGATGTCTCTGTACTGATTTCTTTACCGCATGCCGGCCGTTCTGTCTCTGCAGCGCCCTCCCGCCGCGGAACCCTTCCTCTCATGGAAGCGTCTTCACGGAATGGCCCTCAATAATCTCCGTCTCCAGCCAGATGTGTTCTGCCACATCCCTTCCGCCGGATATACCGGGCGTACCCGGACCGGTTCCGTTCGCATCCCGGTCCAGCTTCCGGAGCATGATCTCCGCCGCGCGTTCTCCGATTGCCTGTACCGGCTGACTGACGATCGTCAGCTTCGGATGGACGGCCCTCGCAAACTGCGGATTATCAAATCCGATCAGGGAGAGCCGTTCCGGAACGGAGATACCCATTTCATTCACGCCGATGACCACACCCATCGTCATCTGATAGTTCGAAGCGATGACTGCCGTCGTGTCCGGCGACTGTTCCAGCAGCGTACGAAGGCCCTCCGTTCCGCTCCGGATGGAATCATCACCGTAATACACGAACCGGTCTTCCGCCGGGATCCCGTGGTCCTCACAGGCCTGTTCAAAGCCGCGCAGCCGCTGCCTTGCCGCATTATTTGTCTGCGGACCCGCAATCATGCCGATCTTTCTGTGGCCTTTTGCCGTCAGGAGATCCACCGCCGAATGGATGGCGCGCCGGTTGTCCACACAGACTGAGCTGCATTCCACGGAATCGATCTGCCGGTCGATCAGGACAAGCGGTTTTCCGCTTTTCTGAAAATCCACGAGGTCCTCGCCCGAGGAATCGGCCGGGATGACGAAAAGTCCGTCCACCCGCCGGTTCATCAGAAAGTCAACGGCCTCCTTTTCCCGTCCGGCATCCGAACGGCAGTCGCAGACCAGCATCGCATATCCGTGCTTCCGCAGCACATCCTCTATCTCCGAGAGAACCTGCGCACAGAAAGTACTGTCCAGCTCAGGGATCACGGCGCCGATCATTCTGGTCCGGTCCGTCTTGAGCATCCTCGCGGTCTCATTGACCGTGTAATGCAGTTCTTCAATTGCCGATTCGATCCGCGTACGGTTCGCTGGGCGCACGTTTCCTCCGTTCAGATAGGAAGAAACCGTCGCGACACCGCAGCCGGCCTTTTCCGCGATATCTCTGATCGTCGCCGCCATATTCCTTCACCCGGCCCATGCCTGCGTCTTCTGCTTACGCCTTTCCGTCCGCGCCGCAGACCTTCATTCTGTATTTAACCTGTTCGATCACGGCTTCGCGTCCCTTTGCCTGATACTTCTTCGGGTCGAAGACATCAGGATCTCCCTTGATGTATGCCTTAACCGCATCCGTATAGGCCTTGCGCAGCTCCGTCGCAAAATTCACCTTGCAGATGCCGCGTTCAACGCAGGAACGAACCTGATCATCGGTCAGTCCTGAAGCGCCGTGAAGAACCAGCGGAATATCTACGACTTTTCTGATCTCCGCGAGGCGGTTCACATCAAGAACCGGCGTTCCCTTATAAAATCCGTGCGATGTGCCGATGCCGACCGCCAGGGAATTGATGCCCGTCCGCTCCGCGAACTCACGGGCTTCCTGCGGATCCGTATAGATATCCTTTCCGTCAGAAGTGGTGTCGTCCTCCTTGCCGCCGACTTTTCCGAGCTCAGCCTCTACAGGAACACCGGCTGCATGCGCCATCTCAACAACCTTGGAAGAAATTGCGATGTTATCTTCATACGGCAGTTTGGAGCCATCGATCATGACAGAGGTGTAGCCGGCGCGTACACACTTCACAGCCATCTCAAAACTCGGGCCGTGATCCAGATGCAGGCAGACCGGCACATCAGCTTCTGAAGCCGCTGCCGCAACCATATGAGCAAACATCACGGGATCCGCATATTTCAGGGTGCCGCCTGTGGTCTGGATCATCACCGGTGCCCGCAGTTCCTGCGCCGCAGCCACGATAGCCTGAACCATTTCCATATTCTCCGCATTAAATGCGCCAACTGCATAATGACGTTTCTGTGCATCAAGAAGCATTTCCTCAGAAGTTACAAGAGCCATTTTCATCCTCCCATCCGGTTCGAAACCGGAAAAAGCAGGCTTACCTGCAGCGCAGGTGCCAACACCAGAATTTTACCGTCCGCCGTTCATGCTATCCGCGATTTTTCATCCCGATAACCGAACCGATTCGGTTTTGCTATAACTCGAATTATAAAGATGTTTAAAATCATTGTCAACAGAATTTTCCGAATCGGTTCGGTTTTCCGGCGCAGAGTGTAAATAAAGTGGCTTATGTTTATTCGTTGTCAGCCACTGTCACACGCAAAGGGGTTCAGAAGCGACGCGCTCTCGCTTGTCCTCAGCGCAGCGGTGCATAAATTCGCCCTTTGCTGTCGCTCGGGCTCATTAAGCACCGGCGCTTGCGGATGTCGCGTCTGAACCCCTTTGTGTGCTCCGTGTCTGAACTGTGATTAAGACAGTGAAACGTTTCATTTTTTCTGTTGAAATCTGCCGGCCGACACATTACAATGACCTTAATAACCGTAAATTATTCAGATGGAGGGTTTTGTTATGTTAAAGAATGTACCTGCAATTATGCCGCCGGAACTGTTAAAGGTCATCTGCGAGATGGGCCATTCCGACCGTCTTGTGATTTCCGACGGAAACTTCCCTGTACCTACCATGGCTAAGAATGCTGTTACGATCAATATGCAGGGTCATGGTGTTCCGGAGATCCTTGATGCTATTCTTCAGTTCTTCCCGCTGGATCCGTATGTAGAGCATCCGGTGAATCTGATGGAAGTGATGCCGGGAGACAACGTAGAGACTCCGATCTGGGATACCTACAAGGAAATCATTGCAAAATATGACAAGCGCGGCGCTGACGCGGTAGGAACCATCGAGCGTTTCAAATTCTATGAGGAGACTCAGAAGACCGCATACTGTGTGATCGCTACCAGTGAGACGGCTCTGTACGCGAACATCATGCTGCAGAAAGGTGTTGTCCTTCCTGAGGATCAGCCGGCTCCTTATAAGAAATAACCGGTAATTACAGAAAATAAAGGCAAACAGAATCACTGCGCCGTCCGACGCATTGAAAAAAGACTGTGATGAAGCGCGTTTCCACGTTCCCTCACAGTCTTTTTTATGCTGTTTAACATGTTACCTGACTGAAAAAACCGCCCGCCGTTCTTTCATGACCGACAGGCGGCAAACCTCTTCATAAATTTCCTTCCCTGATGATTTTTATCGTATGCGCGAATCCCGTTGCCGCGCTGTACAGACCCTGCCATCCCAGCTGCTCCAGTTTTTCGGCATTCAGGCTGCTGTTATCCATAGGATTAACCTGCCTGCTGTCCTGCTGCACCGCATGCACCATGACCCTGACGCCGGCCTCTCCTGCTAACAGTTCTGCCATATCTCTGATGCTTGCGATGCCGGATCGATTGCTGATATTGTAGGCGCAGGCTTCCTTACCTCTGACCAGAACAGTAAGAATGGCGCTGGCACAGTCTATGCTGTAGCACCAGGAGCGAAGCTGCTTTCCCGCGGAATTCATGACCAGGTCTTTGCCGTCCGCCGCGCGGTAGGCAAAGGCATCCGCCACATGCGTATCTCTTCTTCCGGCTGTGGGGCCGTAGATGTGCCCCGGACGGACAACCGTGGTCTTTACATGGCGTTCCTGACTGAAACAGGCGCACATCGTTTCCGCCGCTCTTTTTGACGAAGGATAAGAACTTCTGGGATTCAATATATCAACCCAGCCATATTCATCTTCTGTGAACGGAGCCGGATCCGTTTTTCTCCCATAGACCTCAGAGGAGCTGATATAGAGAAAATTCTGACACTTATGTATTTCTGCATAGTTCAGGAGCTCATATGTCCCCATGAAATTATCCAGCATGGTTTCTATACCATGTGAACTGATATCCGTCGGGGCCGAATTGGATGCTCCATGTATGACATAATCCGCAGAAAAATCCAGCTGATTCTTCTTTGTGGCATCATATGAAACAAAGCAATAATGCGGATCATCTGTCCACCGCACAAACCTTCTGTCCATTTTTTCTCTGTTTCTTCCCGCGGCATAAACTTTAATGTTCCGGTCCGAAAAAAGCAGCAGATCCACAACAGGAGAACAGACGGCACCCGATGCCCCGGTAACAAGCACCGACCGGTTACGCAATGCGTCAAAAATCTCCTTATTTTTCTCAATCGTCAGCCTGAGATCATCCAGGTAGGTTTTACTATCATACAGTGACACAGAAACATCCCCTTAACTTCTCTTATGACACCTTTTACGGCCTTATTTCAGCCAGTCCGATTTTCTGGCCAGCAGCAGCGCCTTAAAGATATCCAGATCTTCAACCGTCGTCAGCTTGATATTTTTCTCTGATCCGTGCGAAAAATAAACCTGTTTTCCCATCTCGATCATCAGGGTACAGGAAGCAACAGAATTTGTAATGCCTGCCGCCAGGGCATCCCTGTGCAGCTGACAGATATCGCCGAGTTTAAATCCCTGAGGCGTCTGTGTTCTCTTCAGCTGGTCTCTCGGGTAAGCTCCCGTTGAAATAATATGATCCTCTGTCATCAGCATGGCTTCCGCACAGGGAATCACGGTAATGGCATTGCCATACTGTCTTGTTTTTACAATGCAGTCAGAAATGATATCCGCTGACACCATCGGACGAATCCCGTCATGAATCAGAACAATATCGTCCTTATCAAAATGTTTCTCAAGTTCAAAGACACCATTCCGTATACTGCTCTGGCCGTTTTCCCCTCCGGGAATGATATACTTCAGCTTCGTAATATTGAACTGTCTGGCGTAGGCTGAAAGCACATTTTCCCATCCTGCAATGCACACGACAGCAATGGCATCGATCTCCGGATGATTCTGAAAAGCTTCCATGGTATAAACGATCACCGGCTTCTCATTTACGGTGAGAAACTGCTTCGGTATATCCTGATGCATTCTCTGTCCGGAACCGCCTGCAATAATAAGTGCAATCACTTTATTCATCATCTTCACCTTCACAAATGTTTATTTTCTCTGCTTCACCTTCACAAATGTTTATTTTTTCTGCTTCACCTTCACAAAAGTTTATTTTCTCTGCGCCAGATACCAGGTATAAGGCTTTTCCGTATCCGCTATCAGACTGCCGTGCACACTGTCGGAGCGAATCGGCGTCATGTAGTTATCCCCATACATTCTTTTCAGATTTCTGTCATAATGGATAAATACCGGTATCTGCATAAACTCAAAACCAGTATACTGCAGTTCATCAAAATCTTCCCGGTTCCGCAGGGTCTGATTCACAGGAATCGGCAGACTGAGATTGGCGACGAACCGCGTATTTTCTGTGCTGTCATATCGCTTTATTTCATCAATAAAGCTGTGATAAACACTTAAATAATCTGTCCCGCTGAGTTTATATCTGAAATGATTCGCGAGCTTTCTCAGCTCCGTATGTAATTTTCCGCTTTCATCCCGCCATGGCCTGAAGCAGAAATAATTGACTGAATTCAGGATAGCTTTATATTCAGCGTTCAATTTCAGTCTGTTTCTGTTCTGCTCATTAAATCTGTCCTGATCATCTGTGACCGTATCAAAGGGAAAAATATCTATAAAAATGCCCTGATTAAAATTATTATTTCTCTGATGTTCATATTCAAGAGGAAGAATGCCTGTCGTATCAGAATTTCTCAGCTGTGCATGTCCTCTTGCGGAGCCGGGGTCTGTTTCCTCTGTCTGCCAGAAATAAGGGCTTTTAAACTCAGATGGTGCGACCTTATTCAGTTTTTCGAATTCGCTTCGCAGCATGGCAATATCCATGTCATTGTCCCAGGGAATAAACCCGTGATGCCGCACAGCGCCCAGAAGTGTTCCGCCATCTGCGCAGTATTTAATGTCGTATTTCCTGCAGACACGGTCCAGCTCTGCCAGCAGATCCAGCTGAACAGCCCAGAGCTTTTTCGCCTCTTCGGTCACTGTATAGCCGCAGCGCACCTCTTCTTTATAAAATTCATCCGGAATATGTACCTTAAGTTTAACCATGATTTTTCTTTCCTGTCTTCAGCATCCTTTTACCTTCATCAACAACAGGGTCACGAAGCAGTATAAGCATTCCTGCGTAAACAGGGACTGCCACGGCAATCTGCACCAGCGTAATCAGTACGCTGCCTTCTTTTCCGCGCGCTATCACCCAGATGACAGCAAACATCACCATGCTCGCGGCAAACTTTTTCCACGCGATCCTGCCCAGCTGTTTCCAGCTGGCATATCCTTTGCTCATGTGCATATAGATGATACTGATGACAAGCTCTGCAATCACACTGGCGGCCGCAGCGCCATCAGCACCATACTTCGGGATAAGCAGGGAATTCAATATAAAATTGACGACGGCCCCTGTTACGATTCCCTTCGAGCTTCTGGCACGCTGTCCCGAAGGTGTCAGATACTGGGAGCCGAGGATATTACTTATGCAGATGACCAGAGGAAGCGGACTCATGACCCGGAGAAGATTCACTACCGGCTCATATCCTCTGCCAAAAAACCACGGCACAAAATTCCGGGCCACTGCGGTCAGACCGAACATGATCGGAATCGCAAGTGCAAACAGGAAATCAAAGCTCTTGTTTATCTTGTCCTTGATCTCATCGATTTTTCCCTCGGCAAACAGATAGGACTGACGCGAGACCATGACGGTATTCAGTGAAAACAGCAGGCTTTCCAGCATCCTGACGATTTTTGTCGCCTGTTCATAATATCCGTTTTCAGCCTTTGTTACGGTGATCGCGCCGATCATCGTCTTATCAAGGACCGTATAAACAGACGTCGCAATCGTGGGAATGAAGTAGGCAAACGTCTGCTTCAGATGTACCTTATAGGGATGTAATGATTTAAAATCTACCTTCCCGAGCATTCCCGGGAGATAGGTCCACATGGATATATTGCCCAGCAGCCCCGTGGCTGCCATAATGCCGACATAAAGAAGAACGTCCGTTTCTTTTGTGACGAAAAGAAACAGCAGCACGATACCGGCTATTTTTACGATGGTATTTCTGATGACGATGTATTTAAACTTTTCCAGTCCATCGAAATACCAGGATATATCGAAAGCCACGGCAACAACGGATATCGTCAGGACGCCATAATAAACCGTATACTGCGTAGAAAGCGCGATCCAGACAAGCCATGCCCCCAGTGCTGCCCCTGTGGTCGTGACGGAAAGGATCTCAATTTCCCAGAAAAGCTTCGTTGTCTGCTGCTTATCATCCCGGTGCATTGCGATCTCACGCTGTCCGTAGGACGCCGTACCCAGCGCGGCAAACAACGTAAAATAGGTGACAATGGAATTCGTATAGCTGTAGATGCCGGCGCCCTCCGGCCTCAGCACACGGGAAATATAAGGAGCCGTGATCAGCGGCGTGATCAGTGTGAGCAGCTGATATAAGGTATTGTATATGTAATTTTTCTTAATGCTGGGTTTATTTTCCATAAATCAGTTTGTCCCCGACAATAAAAATATCACTTTCCCGAACCGGATTCTCTGATATGATAACGGATATTATTTGTCAGGTTTCGTCTCATCAGCCTGATTTTTTCCAGATTCGACATTTCCGTCTGTATGACCGGCGAATAAAAAGGAATCAGACCGTTGTGGACGGACCATATATTGATGAGCCGTTCAGACAGAAATCCATACAGCCGCTTATCATAGTCATTCACATCATCCAGCGATACATGCTTCTCAAGTTCGAACAGGATGTCAAACAGCCAGCTGCAATAGGCATCAAACAGCTCTCTTCTGCAATACATCATGTTGAACAGAGAACACTTATTCTGCGCAAAAAAAGAATCAAAATCGGTCAGATAATCAGGATACTTATCACTGATTACCTGTCTCAGCCTGTCAAAAGTTTCAGCCGAGCAGCATCCGAGGAGCTGTTCCCTGGCATTCTGCAGAAAAACTGTCTGACAGGGCAGTACAATATCATGATCACGCAGCTGATCTGTCAGCGCCTGACAGGACCAGACATCCGATATCCTGCTGCTGAGATTGGATCTGCCGAAATATCTCCTGTAATGCACCAGGCCTTTATATTCGTCCTCCGTGTTCTTCCAGATCCAGTACAGTCCTGTCAGTTCGCAGTAATTCGGATTCCTGAGGGAAATATTATCACCGCTGTTATCCTTCAGGTATCCGAGGTCATCCTTTCCCTCGGCGCCGACCTGAAGAGGCATATATCCATCTAAATGCGGATCATTAAATTTCTTGTGCGCGGCAATATAGATCATTGTTTTTCCACCTTATCCTCATGAACTCTGTTCAGCATCATCTCAAAATCCCGGCGGTGCGCCAGCGCCTGAGCAGACAGCATGGCTCCGTTAAACAGACTGATAACAGCCGCCAGAAGGGTGAAACAGCAGACGATCAGTGTCGGGAAGCGACGCACCATTCCCGTGACATTAAACTCAGCAATCACCGGTATCAGAAAAGCGATCCCGAGAACAGCGAGAATCAGGCTGAGCCACGAGAAGAACCTCATAGGTTTGTAATCCCGGTACAGATTGGCGATCGTTCCCAGTACCCTGAAACCATCAGGGACAGTATTCAGCTTCGATACCGACCCTTCCGGGCGGTCACGATATTCGATGATGACATTCTCAATCTGCATTTTATGCGCGACCGCGTGAATCGTCATCTCTGTCTCAATTTCGAATCCCCTTGACAGGACCGGACAGGTTTTGACAAATTCGTAGGAAAAGGCGCGGAAGCCGGTCATGATATCCCTGATATTGCAGTGGAACAGATGATTGATCGATCCTCTCACCAGACTGTTGCCGAAATTGTGAAACGGTCTCTTATTCTCGGTAAAATAGGTAGAGGAAAGACGGTCCCCGACCACCATGTCTGCATTGTGATGCAGTACCAGATCTGCCATCTCCGGCGCTGATTCCATCGGATAAGTATCGTCTCCGTCAACCATGATATAGCACTCCGCATCGATCTCGCGGAACATGCGTCGTATGACATTGCCCTTTCCCTGCATATACTCATTGCGCACAACAGCGCCCGCTTCCTTCGCGATCTCCGCCGTCCGGTCCGAGGAATTATTGTTGTATACGTAGATTACCGCATCCGGCAGGGCTTTTCTGCTGTCTTCCACAACCTTTCTGATCGTTTTCTCCTCATTATAGCAGGGTATCAGTACCGCAATCTTATCCATCTCTCACCTGTCATTCTGAATGCATCCTGTCCATGCAGGTCTGAAACGCCGTTCTGAAATAAAATCCGCTGCGCAGCTTCTTTCCTGTCTCCCGCGCACCGGCACACAACGCCGCATATTCTTCATCCGTGATGCGCCGGATCGCCTCATCTGCCTCATAAAGACTCTCTACAGCAATACCAGCATGATGAGCAAGAACAAAATCCGCCACCGCCGCCTGCTTCCACACCAGTACCGGGAGACCCGATGCCAGATAAAGTGAGGTTTTGTGCGGATTGTTGTACCTAAGGTACTCACCCGTATTGCCCGTACAGGTCTCTGCCGAAGGGCCATCCCATACCAGTCCGAAATCGCCGTCAAGTTTTCCCGGAAGAATATCCGCGGGAAAAGATCCCATATAGTGCATTCTTCTGTCTGCGCGGGATCGGTCAAAATTAACCCCGTACAGGTTCATCTCCGTCTTTGTCTCTCTTCCCGTTTTTTCCTGCTCACGGAAAAAATCGTAAAGGTAGCCGGACTTTCCGGGATGAAGATTGCCGGCCACGACCAGCGTCGGGTTCTCATGACGCCGGGGCGTGATCATTTTCTGCTGTGTCAGATAATCAAAAATCTCCAGACAGACGATTCTCTCCGGGTCAAAACCGCGGCTGGTCAGACAGGCTTTCATATGTTCATTGTGGCATATGATCATGTCAAAGTGCCGCAGCAGTTCATTGTCTGAAAGTTCCGCTGTCTTTTCGCTTTTCGCATACAGCCCGCTGATCCCGCTTCTCAGAGATTCCAGATCGTGAATCAGCACGACAAAACGGCATTTCTTCTTTTCCTTTATTTCGGGTATATAATGCAGCGCTGCCCTCGTCCCGTAAAGCGGATGCTGAACCAGCACCACGTCCCCGTCTTCCACCAGGCGCTCCAGCTTCTTCCAACGCTCTGAACAGGTCTTCAGAAGCCAGACCTTTCCGAGCACTTCCTCTTTCTTTCCGTGCGGAATCGCATATTTCTGAGTCGGAAACGGAAAGCTTTCCATGCCCATGCTGCGGCAGATCTCCGATACATCCGCCGGTGCCTTCGCGCCTGCATGATTATCACCCGACGTCTGCTGGTCGATGGAATAAATTCTGCTCATGATCATTCCTTCTTTCCACCGGTATTACCTGTCGTCTGTCACTCCGTACAGACTCAGAAATCCCTGTATCATGTCCTTCTGATCATAACCCCGGGCACGGATTTCCTGAACCGTATCGACTCTCTGTTTTCCGCTGACCCTTGCGATCTCGCGCACCCAGCGATCTACGTCCCCCGGGCGGATTCCCACAAAAGCCACGTGCTTCGTCAGCTTTGTCTCTCTGGTCATCCTGTCCGAAAAAACGGCGGGCAGTCCCGCTGCCTGTGCCTCCACGGCAACCACACTCAGTCCTTCAAATCTGGAAGGAAGTACGAACACATCCATCGCCTGAAGCAGTTTTTCCACATGCTCACTCGTCCCGTAAAAAATCACATCATCCGAAAGTCCCATGTCGGCGGTTTTCTGCTTCACCGCCTCCCAGCGTGCCTCCGTTCCGTCATGTGACCCGATGAGAAGAAGCTTCGCATCCGGCCTGGATTTTTTCAGTGCAGCAAACACGTCGATCAGAAAACTCTGATTTTTCTGATATGAAAAACGGCCGACATGACCAAGGACAAACGCATCCTCCAGGCCCAGCTTTCTGCGCTCCTCCGCGCGGATCTCCGGACGGTAACGGAATTTCTCCAGATCAATGCCATTATGGACTTCCACAATGTCTTTTTCCGGAATACCCGGGTACATCCATTTCCCCGCCAGACGGGAACACGCGGCAAAATCTGTGCCAAGCGTCTTCAGTCTTCCCCTGAACAGATAATGCAGCGCCAGCTTCACCGGACGGTAATTGCCATCCACGCCCGACGCATGGGAGTGAAAAATAATATGCGGAACGCCGGCCCGTTTTGCCGCATGCCCGAACGCATACAGTCTGTAAGCCGTGTCCCCGTGAATATGCACATAATCATAGTGGACCCGGGTCAGGAGATCATAAAGATTTTCCTCGAGCGTTTTCATATTCACATGATGCTGCCCCTCGATGCCGATAAAATGCACCGTTGTGCCCATCTGCTCCAGTTCTTTCAGATGGGCCGGATCCCTGAACGGCATGATGCACGCGATATCCATCACGCAGTCATCGGGGCGGTGCAGGATCACCTGCCTCACCAGCGCATACACGCCGCCGAATCCCTGATCATCCACATTAACTTCCAGAATTCTCTTCATTATAGAACCATCCTGTTATCTTCGGATCACGATTTCTGTGAATTCATGCCGCACCATGTACGGGGCAGGTACTGTTCCCTGCCGGATACCTCCGAATTTCTGCTGTCATCCGCGAAAGCCAGAAGAAGAAACGGATTAAACTCCGGCTGTGCCAGCCGCGGTTCCACCATGCACAGGACGCAGATCATGATGAGTGTCAGCACCATATAAAGATTATTTTCCAGGACCGCCCGAAAGATCATATAGCTGTACAGAAACACGATCACGCAAAGCATCACAATGCCCATATTCAGCAGAATCTGAAGATACGAAGAATCCACATAGTTATAGAGCGACTCCACACGTCTTCTGCTCCAGCCGATCCAGGTGATGGGCTGTCCGAACCAGGTGATGCCGTAGCGGCCCATCGCCGTATAACCGAGTTTGAGGCGCCCGCTCAGCTTTCGGTTCAGAAACTCCATCACAGGATTCAGGGGCGAATAACAGGCATGAAGCGCAATGGCCGTTATACAGCAGAGCGTCGGCACGGCCGTCAGCACCATGCGCCAGTTCCGGCGTGGCCGCTGTGCCGGCATTTCCTTCCCGGCGGTGCTCCGTTTTTTCGCCCGGAGACGAAGTCCCATCAGAAACGTCCATACGATATACACCATGCACACGAGCATGACCGACCGCGTATTCGTCATTTCGTACAGCCAGATATTGACCGCGCCGATCAGCAGCACCTCCACCAGCGTCATGCGCTCGCGGCGGATATTCACATAACACATCACCACAAAAAGAAAAACCGTCGGCGCAAGCATCGTCCAGGTAAAACCCAGTGAATGCCGCACCCTGTCTGTCGCATCAAAAAGATAATCCTCTGTCACCCCGGCTTCTGTCAGAAGCACCGTAATCAGCAGAATCAGCGTCCGCACCGTGAAAATACACTTCAGCATGCGCTGTGCGTCTGTGCCGGCCGCTGCCGTCATCATGATGAAAATAAACAGAATGGACCTGTCTCCGGAACAGAACGCCGTTAATCCCCCGGCTGCCATGAGGATCGCAGTCGCAGCCAGGCCCTTCGGTGTTCGCACATCGTGACAGATTTTCACGACAGCCGCCGCATAGCAGCTGTACCGGACAGCCTTCAGCAGTGAATCTGATACCGGTGATGACTGGCAGAGAACCGTTCCGGGAAGGAGCACTGCCGCCGTATAGACACAGAGCACAATCAGGTAAGCATATTCCCATCGGAGTGCCTCTCCTTCCTCTGCGAGGCCGGGCATTTTTCTCCTGTTTTCCTGTGCTGACAGGGATTCTGTCCCTTCGACACATACCGCCATACTCATTTTCTCCGTTTTCAGACACGTCCGTCAGGTCTGATTATCCTTCCTGAACATACGTCTTCCCGAACATACGTCTTCCCGATCACCGGCAGCTCAGTTCAGAAGTATCGTACCTTCTACGTCCTTTCCAAGCGAATGAACCGTATCCAGAATTCTGTCCACGTGATCATACTTCGACTTTCCTATCTCCGCCGCAAGGATCACACCATATGATTCCTTCAGACTCCGGATCGCCTCAGGAGAATCCAGACTGCCCGATGCCGCGGAAATCGTTATTCCACTGTTCGTCGACAGCTTACCGGCTATATGCTCAAGCTGCACCCTGTCCAGATCGCCCGTCAGCAGCAGGCTGCCCCCGCCTTCCCGGATTGCTCTGATATTCTCATCTGCCATCCTGTAGCAGACATCCTGATCCCTGCTGCTGTAATATGCCATGGCATCCCGCCGGAAAAATCGATCCAGTCCCTTCCATCTGTCCGGGTTCTTCATCGGGATCACCGCGATCCTGCGGAAACCGTACTGACGGTTCAGTTCCTGCGCGCTGAAAATCACCCCCGAAAGCAGAATCCAGATCATGCCGAGCACAAGATAAAGGATGATGCCCCCGATGAAGCCGGCCACGGCATATTTCAGCACGGGCTTCATCATCTGAGATGCGCTGACCGGCCCCGCCGCACTGCCCGTCGCCGAATTTTTCAGGCCCAGGGCATCCACCGTTGTCGTAAACGTATTTTCTCCGCTCATCAGATCATTCATCTGTTTCACGCGTTTAGCGGCCCAGTCGGTCACATCACTGTCCGCCACCGTTGAACTCACCTGATTGTGAAACGCGAGGTCATGTTCTCCGTATTCTTCTGTCACCTCAGTCTGATGATCCTTCAGCTGCCGGATGATTTCATCCAGGATATCCCCGGCGCCCTCTTCATCCGGATACACCACGCTGATGACAAGCGAACCGGACTCCAGTCCTGCCTCTGCGTCACTTACCGAGACCAGTTCCTGCAGATACACGTCCTCTGTATGATACTTCTCTGCCAGCTCCGACCAGTCCACGTCGTAGAGTACAAACTGCCGGTAGGCTCTGAGGAGTTCCTTCATGGAAAAATCTTCCGAAGCCATCCTGACAGAGATATCCTCTTCCGACGATGACGTCACGGCATATGGGGTTTTCGCATCAGTCTGGTCATCATTTCCGGATACCCGGACCGACGTCTCCAGTTCTCCGATCAGATCCTCAATATTCTTCTTCCCGTCCCCTTTAAGAGACGTCACCAGATCCACCGAGGCAAAGCCCTCCCGGTTCGGGTCAATCTTCGCCAGTATGGAATGATTCAGATAGTCCGATCCCCGGTCAATCTGCGACAGAAAATATTCGTTATTCCCGTCAAAATCCGCACCGGATGCATCGCTGTCTTCTGCCTCTTCTCCTGATGTCTGCTCAGCATCATGATTCTCCGCTTCCGGAACCGCGGACCGGGTCATCCTGAAGGCCTTCCATCCGCCCAGAAGAACCGCCAGAATCAGTCCGAACACGAGCATCCTGCGCCATTTCAGGAAAACTGCCTGAATCAGAAGGCGCATATTCATCGATCTGTCTCTCATCTCATATCCTCCGGAAAAATCAGCACTGTCTCCACAGGCTGCCCACAGATGTAAAAAGTATAACATACCTGCACTTCACCCGAAAGTCTGACTCTTTACCCGCCGTTTCGGGAACCAGGAGGCGAAAATACAGCTGATAAAAAAGAGGCAGACGGTATACCTGTCCATGTATACCCTCTGTCTCCCTCTCATTCATCCGCTCACCATCTGCGGAGAATCCTCTGAATCATAAAATCCTGTTTCATTATTCATTGATACCCGCCAGTTGTCAGGAAACCGCCCTGATTTTCGTTTATGGCCGTCAGACATACTCCGGGATTCTCCCGCAGCGCCGCCTGTCAGTCGGAAACCTCCTCATCGGTGATCTGCTCTCCGCTCATGACCTTCTGAAGAAGTTCCGATGCCTTTGATACATCATCATCATACGGAATCATGACATACGCCGTAAACGAAGGCATGGAATAAGTCGTCATATGCGCATCAGAACCGCTGACAGAATATTTCTTCACATCCCAGGAAGCGCCGTCATTCAGCTGCATCTTCACAAGATCTGAAATTTCATCAGAGCTTACATTCGTCACCATCATATCCTGCAGACTGTTCAGAACACTGGTGTAGTTTGTCAGCAGTGTGGTGCCGCTTGTCACCTTATCAATGACGGCACGGATGACTTCCATCTGATCCTTGCCTCTCTGCCGGTCACCGCTGGCAAACGAATGACGCTCACGGGCAAAGGCCAGTGCCTGTGCACCATTGACGTAATTTTCTCCCTTATTATAGTGATACCCGCCTGCGGTAAAATCCTCAGGAGCGTTGACCGTAATGCCGCCGATGGAGTCGATCAGCTTCTCAAATCCGGTAAAGTTGATCTGCATGTAATACTCAACATTCGTTGAGTACAGACCTTCGAGTGCGCCGATGGAACAGTCCACACCGTACAGACCGCAGTGCGTCAGCTTATCCTTAGCTCCGCCGCCCGCAGGATTTCCTACATAATAGTCACGGGGCGTGTTGATCAGCAGCACCTGCTTTGACTTCGGATTGACAGCCATCAGAATATTCACATCGCTGCGGCTGGTATCGAGGATCTGACTTCTTGTATCCGATCCGCTGATGTACATAACAAAAGGTGTCGTGGTAATGTCACTGACTCCCTCAGCCGCTTCACTGTTCAGTTTATTAAAATCCGGCAGCGGCTCAGATGAAGATGACGCTGACTGTACCGCCGTATCGCCGTCCTTCGAGCTGTCATCTGAAGCTGTATCCTGCGCATAAATCGGGATCTCATCCAGCAGTCTTGTGTCTGTCTCAAATGAAGCATATTCGTCAAAATCTGTCAGTGCCGCCGTATAGGCTTCGTTGATCAGGAGCGCATCCACCGTTCCGTCGTACAACGCCTTCGCACAGTCAGTCACACTGGCTTCATTCGTTGTTTTCGCTTCTTTTCCGAATTTCAGCTTCAGTGTATCCAGTGCTGCTGTCGTATTCTGCGTATCATAATTCTCCATGACACCGAAATTATAATCCTCGGCATCTGTGATCGCCTTGGCGGGATTATCCGCCATCACGTAGACGCCGACCATGGCAGACAGCGTACCCTCGTTGTCCGTCACTTCATTCACAGATGTTTTCAGCTGCTGTGTCATCGATGCCGCGATAACCGATCCCACACCGAAGACAGCCGCCAGAATAATCGCAATAATTCTTCTGGCTCTTCTGGCCCTGCCCATGCGGTGTTTTTTCATCCCGCTGAAAAGCAGAATCGCCGTCACCACGAGAGAAAGTGCCATGCACAGCACCACAACAAGCATATATTTGTCAGGCAGCATATTGAGCGTCGCCAGACTGAACAGAGCAAATCCCTCCAGAATCGCCTGCACCAGAATCACCGTAACAGCAATCGGCATCCATTTCTTTCGATGAAGCATTTCGTACTGACTCCTTTTCTTCCCTTGTTCCGTCGGTCTGACAGAACTGTACAAAACCTCACATCTGCATGCCTCTGCGACAGACCTCACTGCCCGTCAGGCCTGCAGCATGTGTACTAAGGCATGTGTAAAACACCTGCACAATCATACCAGTCAGAATAAGTATTTTCAATACCTTCACCGGTCAGGATCCGCTCATTTCCTCACTTTTCCGACCTGACGGTCCGTACCACCGTCATAAGGAAGCCGTCATTCGTAATCGTAATCCCCGTTCAGACGAAACGCCGGTTCAGATCCATGTTAAAACATTTAAATATTGTGAAAGTATCATCAGTCATGATTTTCGGAGAGGCCGGAATACATAACAGGCCTCCTGTGATATATGCACTCATATCACAGGAGGCCCTTGCCTGTCGTATGCTGTTATCTCATTCCATACCGGCAGGAATCACATTCATACCGGCAGGGATCACATTCATACCGACAGGGATCACATTCATACCGGCAGAGATCACATTCTCTTCCCTGCCCTGAAATGATTACTTTAAACCGTACCAGCCAACGGATTCATCTCTCCATCCGTACTGGCTGATCAGCACATTTCTCTCATTCTCATCCGTTGTATAGTGATGTGAGTTCACGCCGCTTCCGTTCGGATTGAACAGTCTGTAAACCTTTACACCCTTTGCGTCATCGGAATAGAAAACAGTGCCTTCATCTTTCCATTTATTCTCATTGATAAGGACCTGTCTTTCATGAGCATCAGCGGTGTAGTGATGCTCACCGGTAGCCGGATTGTATAACCTGTAAACCGGGGTGTTGGAAACTTCAGGAGATTTCCATGTGGTTGTTTCCTGCGCCCAGCCGGCCGTTTTCAGAAGAGCGGTGTATTCAATTTTATCTCCCTGAAAAAGCCACATGATTTATATTTAACCAATATCAATATAACACCGGCAATAAATGCGCGGCAATTCGTGAATATATATAATATCAGTGCATTATTTTGATGAGATATTCCTTATTGACAACGTACAGAAATACTGCCGGGCGTATTCCTGCGGGACAGAAGAGCAGACAAAACACCCACCGTGTGATCCGGATGAAGCTTCAGGGATGTGTGCTGTCAGCCAACCAATTTCATCTGTAAACGAATTATACTGAGTAAAAACACAGTATCCGTGTTGAACCATTTTTGAAATATGGGAGGGAGGCAGTAAGTATGAAAAGAAAAATGGCCGCACTGACGGCAGCTGTTCTGGCGCTGTCGCTGGCTGCATGCGGAACCGGCAGTACCGCATCGCAGACAGGCGGGGCTTCGCAGGAGGCATCATCTTCCGTGGCATCATCGATATCACAGTCTGCCGGTTCAGCAGAAGCAGAAAGCCGGACGGAGTCAGCCGGACCGGAAGCGGATTCGGCCGGCACATCTTCTGTGTCTGCCGACGCCGCCGCAACGGACAGCGCGGCGGAAACCGGCAGCACGGCCGGAACAGATGACAGTGATTTTTCTCAGGTTCTTGTCGATGATGAGAATATCCATGTCGAGATCAAGGGCATCGAACACGACAGTCTCTGGGGATATACATGGAAAATGAACCTGAAAAATCACACAGACAAGACACTGATGTACTCCATGGAAAATGTTTCCGTCAATGGTGTCATGTCAGATCCCTTCTGGGCAGAAGAGGTTGCGCCGGGAAAAGAAGCAAATTCAGATGTTTCGTGGTCAACCTCTGACTTCGAGGATAACGACATTGAGCAGGTGACCGAAGTATCGTTTACACTTCACGTCTGTGATTCGGAAACTTTTGAGACGGATTATGCAGATCAGGAATTTACGGTGTATCCTCTCGGAGAAGATGCGGTGCAGAACAATACCCGCGAGACCGGCGAAAATGATTTGACTCTCTTTGAAAATGATCAGTGTGCCATGCGCGTGACCGGTGTGAATCCTGACGGCGAATGGGGATATACACTGGATGTGACGCTGGTCAATAATACCGACCAGGATGTGTATTTCTCCGTTGAAAACGCATCAATCAACGGTGTCATGTGTGACCCCTTCTGGGCATCCGAGGTTGCCGCGGGCAAATCCGCCAACGAAGAAATCAGCTGGATGGATAATTCCCTTTCGGAGGCCGGTCTGGATGCATCCTCTGTGACAACCATCGATCTGCCGGTCAGAGTGTCTTCCAGCGAGGACTTCTCAGCAGAAGCCATCATAGATCAGACATTCACACTCACACAGGAACAGCTTCAGTCCCTTGGCGGCTGACCGCTGTTCACTCGAGGATTTTTTCATGGAACTCATTCAGGAGTTCCTGCGTATCCTGAACACTCAGATGATTGTTCAGGGCAAAAATCAGAACAGCATCGCGCCTCCTGCGCACATACAGCGGTGAAAGCTGTCCGCACGCGAGCGCGTGCTGTGTATCTTCAATCGACAAACCGGCGGCGAGACACAGGAGAATGACCTTGTCCCGTCCCGGTTTTCTTATTCCGCTCATGATCTGATATACGTAGGTGCGCTCAATGCCGCTGCGTGCAATCAGTTCAGGAAGACTGTATCTCAGTCCTTCGGGAAGAGACAGAAAAAATTCCCGGAAGGTTTCCGACGCCGTATTGCTTTCATCCAGATTTTCCATATATTCGGACAGGCCCGATGCTGTGCTGATCTTCCCAAGCGTTTCACTCAGTTCATGTGTCGACTTTCTGTTCACTTCTCTTCTCCTCTTCCGTTCCTTCTCCCGGTGGCCTCTGTCTTCAGAAACAAATCTGATCATCCGGTTCCGGTGGTCTTCACCATATCTGAAGGTTATAATAAAAATATCAGTATCATACCAGATGGAGGGTGCAATGGATTCAGCTATGGCAGATGAGTGCCGCCGATCTTTTTACATTGAATTATATCAGTTCCCGGACAGAAGACAAAGTCTGCTGCTCGATCAGACGACAGGAAGAATCTGCCTGAAAAAGGTTCTTCATATATACTGTCTTCCGGTTTTCCGATATCTGCAGGAAAATCCTCACAGGAACATACCCCGCATATACTGGATGGAAGAAAAAGATCAGCAGCTGACGGTTGTGGAAGAATGGATTCAGGGTGAAACACTTGAGCAGAAAATGGCGGATGACTCCCTGTCAGAAGAACAGAAAAAGGATGTGATCCTTCAGCTGTGCGATGCGCTGTCATGGCTGCACCATGCCAGCCCGTCCATTATTCACAGAGACCTGAAGCCTTCCAATATTATGCTGACCGATGACGGGACAGTTAAACTGATCGATTATGACGCGTCGAGAGTTTACCGGAAAGATATGACAAGAGACACGCATCTGCTAGGAACGGACGGATCCGCGGCCCCTGAGCAGTACGGTTTCAGACAGACGGACGGGCGAACGGATATCTATGCCCTTGGCATTCTGATCCGTCAGCTCTTTCCCGATGACAGGCGAATGCAGAAAATAGCCGATCGTGCAGCCAGAATGGATCCTGACGAAAGATATCCTGATGCAGAGGCGCTGAAACGCGCCATAGACGGAGAATCACGGGGCATCCCGGGGTTCCGCTCCCGGAACCCATGGAAAATGCTGACAGCCCTGATCGGATACGGTCTCATTTTCTATTTTTCGCTGACACTTCAGATCAGCAATGTCAGAAACACAGCGGAACTCTGGGTATACCGGTTCTCGGTGCTTGCCTCAGCGCTCTGCCTTGTTCTGCTTTTCACAGACAGACAGGCAGCGTCCGCACTGATGCCTCCGATCCGCAGCCGGAAAGCGGCCGTCCGCCTTGCCGGTTATATTGCGGCAGCCGCCATTACGATCGTGGGCTGGATTTTTCTCGCCGTCATCATTGGCGAAATCATCGCCGGATAGAACGGGAAGAAAAGAGTTCGGAATCTGCTATTCAGGATGTGAATAGATCTATGCAATATTGATTCTGTATTTCCTGTCCGATCTCCAATATAATTCAGTTCATAGAAAGCGTCAGGTTCATCGGCCTGACCACATGTCAAAGGAGGAATACCCATTATGGAACAGGCTTTCGTTACACTTAACAACGGAATAAAGATGCCTCAGTTCGGCATCGGAACATATCTGCTCACACCGGAAGAAGCAGAGAAATCCACACTGGCAGCGCTTCAGGAGAAAGTGTTCGCGGATCTTGCCGCGAAGTATCACAAGACACCGGCGCAGATCATCCTCCGCTGGCATATCCAGATGGGATTCATCGTGATCCCGGGATCGAAGAATCCGGATCATGTCAGAGAGAACTTCAACATCTTCGATTTTGCTCTTACAGATGATGAAATGGGTGAAATCGCGAAGCTCAATAAAAACGTCCGCTACTATAACAGAACGGATGAGCAGCTTGTGCAGTTTGCTGCATTCAAGCCTCATTACGAAGACTGAGACGAAAGGTCAGCATCCAGACTCCGGGCCGCATACAAACTGTTTCCGGTGCCTTCGACACCCTTTCCCACTGCATGGAAGATGTCAATGACTTGTTTAACTCTGAAGAGCTTGAAAGCAATTTCAGCGGAGAATCCGGAACAAAAGGATTCAATACCGGCAGTGAAGCATGATTTTCGGTTGTTTTTCGTTATTAATTTTTTGTACAACGGGCATAAAGAAAGCCCGGAAACGACTTATTTAAGCCATTTCCGAGCTTCCCGGGCATTAAAAAATCGAGGTGACTGGATTCGAACCAGCGGCCTCCACGTCCCGAACGTGGCGCTCTACCAAACTGAGCCACACCTCGATATGCTGTATTCCTTTTTCCAGAACCAGCATACATGATGATATCAAACCGGTACATAAATGTCAACAGAAAATGCGATAAAAATCTGCAGCCGGTTTACGGTATCTGTTATCTGATGATATAGGCATCGACAATCTGTCCGCATAAAAAGTTATTTTGGTGTTACACTGGAACAACAGAACGTACGTGAACAGCGAACCACGAAACCATAAGATCAGCAGCGGAGGAAAATCATGGCGGTAAATCTTCCTGAACAGTTCAGGGCAAGAATGCAGACGATGCTCGGAGAAGAATATCCTGATTTTGAGGCATGTTTTACCAGGAGACGCTTCCGCGGTCTCAGGGTGAACACCATGAAAATCACCCCCGGAGATTTCGAGACATCTTCCCCTTTCCATCTGCGCCGTGTCCCCTGGGTCAGCGACGGCTTCTACTACGGGGAGGAAGATTCCCCTGCACAGCATCCGTGGTATGCGTCCGGGCTTTACTATCTGCAGGAGCCGAGTGCCATGACACCCGCCTCAAGACTCCCTCTTAAGGAGGGAGACCGGGTGCTCGACCTCTGCGCCGCACCGGGCGGCAAATCGACGGAGCTGGCAGCGAGGCTGAACGGAAGCGGCCTTCTCGTGTCCAATGACATCAGCGTACCACGGGCGCGGGCGCTTCTCCGCAATCTGGAGCTTTTCGGCGCCCCCAATATTTTTGTGACCGGTGAAAAGCCGGAAAACCTTGCCGCTGTCTTCCCGGGATTTTTTCAGGCCATCCTGGTGGATGCGCCGTGCTCGGGAGAAGGTATGTTCCGCAAATCTCAGGACATGTGTGATGCCTGGAGTACGGATAAGGTGGCGCAGTGCGCCGGCATGCAGAAGCAGATACTGAAAAGCGCTCACGGGATGCTTCAGCCCGGCGGGCATCTGCTTTATTCCACCTGCACTTTCTCACCGGACGAAGATGAGCAGATCATCGCATGGTTCATCCGCGAATATCCGGATATGCAGCTGATTCCCGTCACGCCCGGCTATGAAGGTTTCCGGCCGGGACACCCCGAATGGGCCGACGGAAATCCGGAGCTTTCGAAATGCGTCCGGATCTGGCCTCATATCATGGGAGGGGAAGGACACTTCATGGCGCTGATGGCAAGAGAACCTTCTCTGACCGGCGTCCCGGACCGGAGCGCTTCTTCCGTCATCTTCTTCAGCCCTGCAGCCGGAGAAACGAGAATCTCTGCAGATGCAGATCAGGTCACGACCGACAGAAAGGCTGACGACCGCAAAAATCAACGCAGCCGCATAAGCCGCGGTGATGCCATTGACCGATACGATAAGAGAAGCCGCGGTGATGCCATTGACCGATACGATAAGAGAAGCCGCGGCGGTGCAGAAGACCGCGGTGGAAAAGCCAGACACAGCATCATAGGAAAACGCGGCGCTGAAGGATCCCGCGGTGATCTGACTTCACAGGAAAAGGAGAAATTACTGGCCGACTTCCTCCTCGGAACGGAATTCGAGGGAAAATTCATCGATGTGCGCGGTGACCGCGCCTATCTGGCGCAGCGGCTTCCGGCCGATGCGGGTCAGCTGAATTTTCTGAGGAACGGCCTGTTTATCGGCGAATGGAAAAAGGGAAGATTCGAGCCTTCACAGCAGCTGGCACTGGCATTGCACGACTATCCCCGTAAAGTTGATTTTTCCTCCGCTGACGAACAGGTCAGCCGGTATCTCCGGGGTGAATCTCTTCAGATGACATCCGGACAGGAGATGGGAAACGGCTGGGTACTCGTCACCGTCGACGGCCACGGCATCGGCTGGGGACGGCTCAGCGGATCCATCCTCAAGAACAAAATGTCAAGAACCTGGCTTTCCCGCCAGTGAGTGTTCTGCAGAGACCTGATTTTTCACACATAAGAAAAGGCCGCCCTTGCCGGCGGCCTCTTCTTATACATATGGTTTTGCTGTAAAGCATATGAAGTGCGGGCCTTCTGATTTACGCCTCTTCGTTCCCGCCCTCCTCATTTTCGATCTCGGCGTATTTGTCGAGAATCAGCTTCTGGATCGTCTCCCTCGTCTCCGAATTGATCGGATGAGCGATATCACGGTACTCACCGTCTGCTGTCTTGCGGCTGGGCATGGCGATGAACAGTCCCTTCTCACCCTCAATGATTTTGATGTCATGAACAACAAATTCATTATCAAATGTGATGGAAACAACGGCTTTCATCTTGCCTTCTTTTGCTGCCTTGCGAATTCTGATATCTGTGATTTTCATTGCCAATTCTCCTCTCCGCTTCTTCAGGCGGGTCAGATCGCGTATCGCTCATTTTTTTCGATCACGATCTTGATTCTGTCTTCGCCGCAGTAATACGAATTCGCACGAATCGTATCGCGGCTCTCGACAATACAGTTTTCAATATGTGTATTGTCGCCAAGATAGACATTGTTCAGGACGATGGAATTCTTAATCACACAATTGTTGCCTACATATACGTCTTTGAAAAGAATTGAATTTTCGACTTGCCCGTTAATAATACAACCACTAGATATCAAGCTGTTTCTCACAATGTTGCCCGGATTGTACTTAGCCGGCGGAAGGTCATCGATCTTCGAATATACCGGGGGATACTGATTGAAGAAGTAATCCCGGACCTCCGGCTTCAGGAAATCCATATTTGTTCTGTAATAGGATTCCACCGTTGCAATGTTGCTCCAATAGGTATTAATTTTGTATCCGTAAATCCTCTTCAGATTCTTGTAACGGATAAATATATCTTTTACCAGATCATAGCGCCCCTCCTGCGCGCATCTCTCCAGCATTTCGATCAGCTGTCTGCGGCGGATCACGTAAATGCCGCACGAAATCAGATTCGAGCTGGAAACCATCGGTTTCTCCTCGAATTCCTCGATCCGGCAGTCCTCATTCATCCTCAGAACACCGAATCTGCTCGGATCGTCATCATGACATTCCGTGCAGACAATGGTGATGTCTGCCCGCTTCGCAATGTGATAGGCAAGAACCCTGCCGTAATCAAGCTTATATACGCCGTCGCCGGAAGCAATCACCACATAGGGCTCATGGCTCTCCCTCAGCCATTTGAGGTTCTGATAAATGGCATCGGCCGTGCCTCTGTACCACCAGCTGTTCGTGGCGGTCACCGTGGGTGTAAATACATACAGGCCGCCCTGCTTTCTTCCGAAATCCCACCACTTGGAACTCATGAGGTGTTCATTCAGTGATCTCGCATTGTACTGCGTAAGCACGGCAACCTTCTGAATGTGGGAATTGCTCATGCTTGACAGGGCAAAATCAATGCTGCGGTAGCTGCCGGCAATAGGCATCGCAGCGATGGCGCGCTTCTCTGAAAGCTCGCGCATTCTGTTGCTGCTTCCGCCCGCAAGAATAATGCCTAACACTCTCATATGTCATCACCGCCTTCCTTCAGGAGTGCTCCGCCGCCCGGCAGAATCCCGTCCTGATAGTCGCCGGCTTCCGTCACGCCGGACACGACGGTGTTCTTCCCGATCTGAATGCCTTCCGGGATCACCGTTTTCTCTCCGATGGTGGCAATGCCCCACGAATAGATCGCCGGTTTGAGAACGTTCGGTGCTTCCTCTCCGACGCCGATCTGCACATGATCCCCGATCTGTGCCTCCTCGGCGATGATGGCCTTGTGAATCTGCGCTCCGGCACCGATATGAGAATTCCTCATAATAATGGAGTCTCTGACCACAGCACCCTTCTCAATGGTCACACCCGGTCCGATCACACTGCTGTATACCTCGCCGCTGATATCCGCCCCTTCGCCGATGATGCATCGGTCAACGACACCGGTCGACGCAATATACTGCGGTCGAATGATATCTCCTTTGGTGTAGATCTTCCAGAATTCCTCGTAGAGATTGAATTCCGGAACGATATCGATCAGCTCCATATTCGCCTGCCAGTAGGATCCCAGCGTTCCGACATCCTTCCAGTAGCCGTTGAATTCATAGGCATACAGACGTTTGCCGTTATCCCGGCAGTACGGAAGAATATGCTTGCCGAAGTCACATCCCGGCTGATCCTTCAGTGCCAGCAGCGATTCCTTCAGTGTCTTCCAGCTGAAGATATAAATACCCATCGACGCCAGATTGCTTCTCGGATGGGCAGGCTTCTCCTCAAACTCGGTAATCCGGCCCTTTCCGTCGGTGATCATGACGCCAAAACGGCTCGCCTCCTCGATGGGAACCGGCATGCAGGCTACCGTGATATCGGCGTTGTTCGCCTTGTGGTAGTCAAGCATGACTTCGTAATCCATCTTGTAAATATGATCCCCGCCCAGAATCAGGACGTAATCCGGATTATAAGTCTCCATGTACGCCAGGTTCTGATAGATGGCATTCGCCGTACCGGTGTACCATTCTGTATCCGTGCTCTTCTCATAGGGCGGGAGAATGGACACGCCGCCGACATTCCGG
Source organism: uncultured Eubacteriales bacterium (assembly GCA_900319355.1). Taxonomy (GTDB): domain Bacteria; phylum Bacillota; class Clostridia; order Lachnospirales; family Lachnospiraceae; genus Bilifractor. The sequence goes on from ONOC01000004.1 coordinate 57,961, forward strand.
TCCAGATCCCACGGAATACCGATGCCAATGTGATTATTCAGTCTCAGAGGCTGATACTGTGTCAGCACACCGACGGTGTCCACACCGGAATTGATACAGTTGCTCAGCGGAAAATCGATGATTCTGTACTTGCCGCCGAACTCGACCGCCGGTTTAGCCATTTTCGATGTCAGCACGCCCAGCCGGGAACCCTGTCCTCCGGCCAGGATCATGGCGATCATTTCCTTTTTAATCAATGTAGAACCACCTTCTCACCATATTCTTCTGTCGAAATTTTATGCAAACTGTCATGAAGGCGCGGGGCAGCGCCGGTTCTTGTATTTAATTAGTATAGCATAAGAGAAAATAATTGGGAACATTTAATTAAAATCCGATAGTTTTTTTCCTGATTTTGTTCTAACCGCACAAAAATCGCCTGCTTTTTTCGTTGATAGTTTCCCATGAAGGGAACCGCAGCTCATCCCCTCTTCTGTCAGGAATCCTGACCGGATCGCATCCCGCCGGTCCGTATGGCCTCCTGCCTTGCTTGAAATATAAAGGGGCTCCATGTATAATTAGCGTTGCGTGAGGCCCGCATAACCGGCCTCGAAAAGGAGCATATTTCATGTATCAGATAGATTTTGACAAGCCCTGCCACCTGCATTTCATCGGGATCGGCGGGATCAGCATGAGCGGCCTTGCCGCCATTCTTCTTGACCACCATTTCACGATTTCCGGCTCTGACGCGAAGAAATCGGAGCTCACGGAACGGCTTGAGGCTGCCGGTGCCGTTATTCGTTATCCGCAGGCAGCTGAAAATATTACCGACGACATTGATGCTGTGATTTATACGGCGGCGATTCACAAGAACAATCCTGAATTCGCTGCTGCAGCTGAAAAACATATTCCGATGCTGACGCGTGCCCAGCTGCTCGGCCAGATGATGAAGAACTACCGTCTGCCGATCTGTGTATCCGGAACGCACGGCAAGACGACGACCACATCGATGGCCGCGCATGTCATGATGCAGGCGGATATGAACCCGACGATCTCCGTCGGCGGTATTCTTCCTCTGATTCACGGCAATTACCGCATCGGCGGAACGGATACCTTCCTTATGGAAGCGTGCGAATATACCAACAGCTTTCTCAGCTTCTTCCCGAAGATCAGCATCATTCTGGACATTGATGCGGATCATCTTGATTTTTTCAAAGATCTGGATGATATCCGTCATTCCTTCCGGAAGTTCGCCGAGCTCCTGCCGGAGGACGGCACCCTGATCATTAACGCGGACGATCCCGCCTGCAAAATGATCACAAAGGATCTGAAGTGTCATGTGGTGACTTTCTCTCTGAGCAACCGGGGAGAATTTACCGCGGATACGATCACTTTCGATCCTCATGGCCACGCTTCTTTCCGCGCGCTGCACCACGGTGAGCCGATCGGAACCTTCCAGCTGGAGGTCCCGGGTGAACACAACGTCAGCAATGCGCTGGCTGTGATTGCTCTTGCGAATGTGCTCGGCATCAGCACAGAGGATATTCAGGCCGGATTTTCTTCCTTCCACGGCACAAACCGCCGTTTTGAGAAAAAGGGCATGATGAACGGCGCCGTCATTGTGGATGACTACGCTCATCATCCGACAGAAATCCGTGCGACGCTGAACACGGCGCAGCGGGTTCCGCACCGGACTATCTGGTGCGTATTCCAGCCTCATACCTATACCCGCACCAAGGCGCTGCTGCCGCAGTTTGCGGAGGCGCTCTCCATCGCGGATCATGTGGTTCTCGCCGACATCTATGCGGCAAGGGAGCTTGACATTTACGGTATTTCCTCCCGCGATCTGCAGCAGGAGGTTCAGAAGCTCGGAACAGAATGCGAGTATTTCCCTTCTTTTGAGGAAATCGAGTCATATCTGAGAGAAAATGTAAAAGAAGGAGATCTGGTCATCACCATGGGCGCCGGCAACATCGTCCGTGTAGGTGAGGATCTCATCCGTGATCAGAAGCTCTGATCAGCGAAGGGATTTTATGGGACTTCTGAAAATTAAAGACAGCCGTCTGGCCAGCGTTACGCTTGTGCCAGACGATTTTGTCGATTATTATATGTCCCGTTCGAACGGGGAATTTGTAAAGGTATATTTGTATCTGCTCCGCTGTGTGCATAAGGACGGGCCGGACCCGACGGTTTCCTCCATGGCGGATTTTTTTTCATGCCCTGAAAAGGACATCATGCGCGCACTGCGCCACTGGGAAAAAGCCGGACTCCTCCGTCTGAACTTTACAGGGCGGGGGAAGAACGAGCAGACGCTGGAGACGATTGAACTTCTTCCGGTAACTGCCAGTCTCACAGCGACGCAGAATGATCCGTCGGCAGAGGAAACAGTCTCAGGACCCGCGTCAGGCAGAACAGCCGACGGGGCGGAAAAATCTGCGCAGATTTCCACTTCACGCCTGAATGACCTGAAGAGTGATGAGGACGCCCGTCAGATTCTTTTCGCAACGGAACAGTATCTGAAGCGGCCGCTGTCCGCGACGGAGATGAGGGAAATTCTATACTTCTACGATGATCTCCATTTTCCGTCCGATCTCGTCCTGTATCTGATCGAGTACTGCATCGAACACCAGCATACGGCGATCCGCTATATCGTAAAAACCGGCCTGGCCTGGGATCAGGAAGGCATTCATACGCTGAAGGCCGCCAAGGAATATACCGGCAGCTTTGAGAACAAATATCTGAAAATCTTCAAGGCCTTCGGCATTAAAAACAGAAATCCGATCCCGCATGAGAAGGAGATCATGGATCACTGGCTTAATGATTACGGCTTCTCGATGGAACTGATCAGCGAAGCGGCGGCGCGCACCATCCGGAAAACGTCGCAGCCGAGCTTCCCCTATGCGGACCGCATCCTGAGCGACTGGCATGCAGCCGGTGCCACAACGCCGGAGGATGTAAAGCGTCTGGACCAGAAGCATCAGGAGGAAATGTCCGCGCGGAAGGAAGGCGGGTCCCGTCAGGGTTCCTCCGCTTCAGCAGCCCGCACAGACAGCCGGAACGGCAGAAAAAACAGCTTCAACAGCAATTTCAGTCAACGCGAATATAATTATGACGATCTGGAAAAGGCTCTTCTGGACAGTCAGGATAACAGGAGTTCGGTGAATGGCTCTGACGAATGAACAATATGATGCGGTCATGCGGATCTACAGTGAACGGCAGCTGAAAAACCGCCGGATCACAGAAGAACACCGGGCAGAGGCTTTCCGCGCGGTGCCCCGCCTCCGCGAGATTGAAGAGGAAATCGCCGGCGCGGGCATCCGCAGGGCGAGATATCTTCTGACGAAGGGGCAAGGAGCATCCCCGGCGGACGGATCCGCTGATGTGCAGGAAGATTCTGACCTGGAGAAGATCATCAGCAGGCTGCGCGAGGAGAGAAAAACGCTTCTTCTTCTGAACGGATTCCCGGAAAATTATCTGGAACCCGTCTATGACTGTCCGTACTGCCACGATACCGGCTATGTCGGCACCGACAAATGCTCCTGTTTTAAAAAGCTGGAGCTCAGCCTGCTTTACAAGGACTCCAGTCTTGGGCAGATCCTCGGCAGGGAAAACTTTGATACTTTCCGGCTCGATTTTTACAGCAGCAGCGACCCGGATCCGCGCAGCGGCAAAACCGCCAGACAGGAAGCAGAGGAAGCGCTCCGCGCCGCCCGGGAATTCTGCAGTCGTTTTCCCTCGAACGAAAATCTGATGATCTACGGCGCGGTAGGCGTCGGCAAGACTTTTCTGACTCACTGTATCGCAAAATCGCTGATCGACCGCGCCTTCAGTGTAATCTATATGACAGCATACGAACTGACCGAGAAACTCGGTCAGTATAAATTCAGTCCGGGAACGGACGGAGGGACCGGAACTGACGGCCGCGAACTGAAGCAGATCCATGACAATATTTTTTCCTGCGACCTGCTGATCATCGATGATCTGGGCGCCGAACTGGTCAACAGCTTCGTGTCGTCGGAATTCTTCCTGATCGTGAACGAGCGCATCAAGGACAGGAAATCGACGATCATTTCAACGAATCTTTCACTGGGAAATTTCCAGAATATTTTTTCAGAGAGAACATTCTCACGAATCATGGGATCCTACAGACTTATCCACATGTCCGGCAGGGACATCCGCATTCAGAAAAAACTGGGAGGAAACGAAAATGACTGAGAGAAAATCCAACTACTACGACGCTGAACCTGTGGGCCGCCTCGGCATTATCCCGCTGCAGAGCTGTGCCATGCTGGGAAAGAAGGTCGACGATTATCTCGTTGACTGGCGACGGGAGCGCTATCAGACAGGCAGCAGGAACGGTGATGTGGAAGGTTACGCGAGATCGTCCTTCATCATTCCCACGGATATCCCGAGATTCGGATCAGGTGAAGCCAAGGGTGTGGTGGGCGAATCGGTCCGCGGTGACGATATCTACATCATGGTCGATGTCTGCAATTATTCGCTGACCTATTCTCTGTGCGGTTATACCAATCACATGTCGCCGGACGATCATTATCAGGATCTGAAGCGTGTCATCGCAGCCATCGCCGGCAACGCGCGCCGCATCAATGTCATCATGCCGTTCCTCTATGAGAGCCGCCAGCACCGCAGAACCGGACGTGAGTCGCTCGACTGTGCGATCGCCCTGCAGGAGCTTGTGGAGATGGGTGTGGACAACATCATCACCTTTGATGCCCATGATCCGAGAGTTCAGAACGCCATCCCGCTGCACGGATTTGAAACGATCCGTCCTTCCTACCAGTTTATTAAGAATATTCTCCGCCACGCGGAACCGGATATGAAAATTGATTCGGACCATCTGATGTGCATCAGCCCTGATGAGGGCGCCATGGAGCGTGCAATCTACATTGCCAACAACCTCGGCGTAGACATGGGCATGTTTTACAAGAGAAGAGATTACTCCACGATCGTGGACGGACGTAACCCCATCGTCGCCCATGAATTTCTCGGTGCCGACGTAACCGGAAAGGATGTCATCATCGTCGACGACATGATCTCCTCCGGCGGAAGCATGATCGACACCGCCCGCCTCCTGAAGGAAAGAGGTGCAAAGAATATTTACATCTGCTGCACTTTCGGTCTTTTCACCAACGGACTGAGAAAAATTGACGAGGCCTATGAAAAAGGCTGGTTCACCAAGCTTGTCACCACAAACCTTGTATATCAGAAGCCGGAACTGCTGCTGAAGCCTTACTACATCAGCTGCGACATGAGCAAATACATCGCTCTCCTGATCGATACGCTGAATCACGACGGTTCGATCAGCTCCCTGCTTGATCCGCGTGACCGCATTCAGAAGGTTCTGAGGAAGTTCAACAATCACGAAAAAATCTGAAAAAAGAAGACCCGCACCCCGGAATCCGGAGCGCGGGTCTTTTTTATACTGTCTTCTTCTCACTTCTGTGATTCAGACCTGTACGATCACACGTACGATGATTCAGCCTGTGTACGCTATCTCTTTATCAGCCATTCTTTTTTGCTTTCGCGCTGATTTCGGAACGTTTTCTCAGTCTGGAATCGAGGATCTTCTTTCTGATTCTAAGGCTCTTCGGCGTAACCTCGAGGAGCTCATCCTCGTCGATATATTCCAGCGCCTGCTCCAGAGAAAGACGAAGCGGCGGTGTCAGTGTCAGTGCTTCATCCGACGAAGAAGTACGGGTATTGGTCAGATGCTTTGTCTTGCATACGTTCAGCTCAATATCCTCCGGCTTTGCCGAAGATCCTACGATCATGCCCGCATAGACCTTCTCGCCGGGTCCGATGAACAGGGTACCGCGCTGCTGAGCTGCGAACAGGCCGTAGGTAACGGACTCGCCCGGCTCAAACGCGATCAGAGATCCGGTCTTGCGGAACTGAATCTCTCCCCTGTAGGGCTGATAGGAATCAAAAATGGTATTGATGATGCCGTTGCCTTTGGTCATGGTCATGAATCCGCCACGGAATCCGATCAGTCCCCTGGACGGAACTCTGAACTCCAGCCTCGTCACACCGGCATTGCCCGCCGTCATATTGATCAGTTCGCCTTTTCTTTCGGAGAGCGACTGAATGACAGCACCGGAATATTCGTCCGGCACATCGACATAGGCAAGCTCAATCGGCTCCAGTTTCTTTCCGTTTTCATCGTATTTATAGATAACTTCGGCCTTGCTGACAGCGAACTCATATCCTTCGCGGCGCATTTCCTCGATCAGCACGGAAAGGTGAAGCTCGCCTCGTCCGGATACCTTGAAGCAGTCAGCGGAATCCGTGTCTTCCACGCGCAGACTGACATCGGTATTCAGCTCACGGTACAGACGGTCGCGGAGATGACGGGAAGTGACATAGGTTCCTTCCGTTCCGGCAAGAGGAGAATCATTGACAACGAAGTTCATGGAAATCGTCGGCTCCTCAATCTTCTGGAACGAGATCGGCTTCGGATCATCAGGATCGCAGAGCGTGTCGCCGATATGAATGGAAGCGATGCCGGATACGGCAACGATCTCGCCGACCGTAGCACTTTCCACTTCCACTCTCTTCAGGCCGTCAAATACATACATCTTGCTGATTTTTACACGTTCCTTCTTGTCAGGATCGTGATGGTTCATCAGCAGAACCTCCTGATTCAGTTTCAGCGAACCGTTGTCGATCTTGCCGACACCGATTCTTCCGACATATTCATTGTAGTCGATGGTGCTGACCAGCATCTGAATGCCCAGGTCCGGATCGCCTTCCGGTGCAGGAATATACTTGAGAATGGCCTCAAAAAGCGGCGTCATGTCCTTTCTCTCGTCTTCCAGCTCATTGGTACACCAGCCATCACGGCCGGAAGCATACAGGAACGGCGCATCCAGCTGATCGTCACTTGCGCCGAGATCCATCAGAAGCTCGAGCACCTCATCGACGACCTCCTTCGGACGTGCATTCGGACGGTCTACTTTATTGATCACGACAATGACCTTCAGGTCGAGCGCCAGAGCCTTCTGCAGAACAAATCTCGTCTGCGGCATGGGTCCCTCGAAAGCATCGACCAGGAGAATGACACCGTTAACCATCTTCAGGACACGTTCTACCTCACCGCCGAAATCCGCGTGGCCTGGCGTATCGATGATGTTGATTTTGGTGTTCTTATAATGAACTGCCGTGTTCTTGGAAAGAATGGTGATGCCTCTCTCCCGCTCGATGGCACCGGAGTCCATGACACGTTCCTGAACCACCTGATTATCACGGAAGGTTCCGCTCTGTCTCAGGAGTTTGTCGACCAGTGTCGTCTTGCCGTGATCGACATGAGCAATGATGGCAACATTACGGATATCATCTCTGGTCATTTTCATGCTGATTACCTCACTTCAGAAAAGCCGCTGTCTGATGTGCCGCAAAAACGCTCTGCGGCGCGGTTTTACAGGATCTTTGATTATTTTAGCAACCTTGCGATTATAGCACAATAATTTTTATTTGTGTAGAGTTTATCGGCATTCCGTGTTAAACTAAAGGATAAACTGGCATGAAATCTAACGGTCAAAGTCAGGACCGGAACTGAAGGAGGAATCGTTATGTCTGTATTTACTGGTTCCGCTGTCGCCATCGTCACTCCGATGAATGATGATCTGACAGTGAATTTTTCGAAACTGGATGAACTTCTGGAGTGGCACATTGCGAATAAGACGGACGCCATCGTAATCTGTGGCACCACAGGCGAATCCGCTACGCTGAGCGAGGAAGAGCATATGGCCGTCGTGAAGCACTGCGTGGAAACCGTGAACCACAGGATCCCGGTCATCGCCGGCACCGGCTCGAACAGCACGGAAACTGCGATCAACCTGTCAAAAGAAGCAGAGAGCTACGGCGTTGATGCCTGCCTGGTGGTCACCCCCTACTACAACAAAGCCACGCAGGACGGCCTGAAACGTCACTACAGCGATATTTCCGATGCGCTTCATACGCCGATCATCATGTACAATGTACCTTCCCGGACCGGCTGCAACATCAGACCTGAAACGGCAGCCTGGCTCTGCCACAACACAGAGAATGTCCGCGGCATCAAGGAAGCCAGCGGTGACATCTCCCAGATTGCGAAAACAAAGGAACTCTGCGGCGATCAGATCGAGCTTTACTCAGGCAACGACGACCAGGTCATCCCGATCATGGCGCTCGGCGGCCTTGGCGTCATTTCCGTGCTTTCCGATGTCGCACCCGAATACACCCATGATATGTGTGCCAGAATGCTTGACGGCGATGTAAAGGAAGCCGCAGCCATGCAGCTGAAGGCGCTTCCGCTGATCGAGGCTCTTTTCTGCGAAGTGAACCCGATCCCTGTCAAGACGGCTCTGAACATGATGGGCTTCGAGGTCGGCGCTCTCAGAGGACCGCTGTACGGCATGTCGGAAGCCGGTCAGGAAAGACTGCGCGCGGCTCTGACTGATTTTGGCATTCAGCTGAAGAAATAAGTTTCATGTGAATAAGTACGTTTCAGATGAATAAGTAAGTTTCAGGCCGGACGGATTCATCTTTCATCCGGCATCTGTGTCGGTCAACGGGCGGACACGGACGTATGGAACAAGGGTTATGTAAAGAAGGGCATTGTCAATGATAAAAATCTTACTGAGCGGCTGCAACGGCCACATGGGACAGGTGCTGACAGATCTGATCGCGGCAGATGAGAATGTCGAAGTTGCAGCGGGTATCGATATCGCGGCAGATGCGGTAAAGAGGGATTATCCTGTTTTTTCTTCTCCCGATGAATGTACTGCGGACGCCGATGTATGCATCGATTTTTCCAATTTCCGTGCTGTCCCGGCACTCCTCGAATACTGTGAAAAGAAAAAGCTTCCCCTGGTGCTCTGCACCACGGCACTGACAGATGAGATCCTGGCACAGGTGAAGAAGGCTTCGGAATCTGTTGCCATCCTGCGTTCTGCCAATATGTCCGTCGGTGTCAACCTTCTGATGAAGCTGCTGAAGGAAGCGGCAAAGGTACTGGCACCCGTCGGATACGACATGGAAATTGTCGAGGCGCATCACAACCGCAAGCTGGATGCTCCGAGCGGAACCGCTGTTTCTCTTGCAGAGAGCATGAATGAAGCGCTGGATAATGAATATCATCTGGTATTCAGCCGTCACGACCGCACGGAGAAGCGTGATCCGAAGGAAATCGGCATTTCTTCTGTCCGCGGCGGAACGATCGTCGGCGTGCACGACGTGATTTTTGCCGGCCAGGATGAAGTCATCGAATTCAAACACACCGCTTACTCAAGAGCCATCTTCGGCAAAGGTGCGATTGAGGCTGCCAGATTCCTCGCCGGAAAACCTGCAGGAATGTATGATATGTCAGACGTTATCTGATGACACATGATATCTGACGGCATCTGATGGTATCTCAGATGTTATCTGATGTTATCTTAGATGTTATCTGATGATATATGACAGATGATCTGTGATGTGATTTCTCATCTGTGCTGAGGCATCAAAAAGAAGGTCCCTTCCGGGGCCTCCTTTTCTTTTGCCTGTCATCATGCTCAGATGACGGGGTACTTATTCTTCCGTATGATCTGCGTTTTCATTCGCAGCGGCATCATCTGCCGGGACTTCAGCGGCATCGATGTTTTCTCCGGAAATAAGGGACGGATCAATGGTCTCCTCATCCTGAGGCTCATCGCCTTCACTTGCGGAAATGATCTCCTCATCTGCCTCGCGCTGTGCCGCTTCCTCGGCTGCCTTTCTCGCCTCAATTTCAGCATCAGTGTTCAGCTTCAGATTCCGGTAATATTTCATTCCGGTACCTGCCGGGATCAGCTTACCGATAATAACATTTTCCTTCAGACCAACCAGGCGATCGGTCTTGCCCTTGATCGCGGCATCAGTCAGTACACGTGTCGTCTCCTGGAAGGATGCTGCGGACAGGAAGGAATCCGTTGCCAGCGAAGCCTTGGTAATGCCGAGAAGGATTCTCTCATAGGTTGCCGGTCTGGTACCTTCTTCCTCTGCCTTGTCGTTCGCATCAAGGACATCCAGATAATCGACCATACGGCCGGTCATGAATCCGGTGTCACCCGGATCATCGATGCGGGCCTTTCTCAGCATCTGACGGACGATGACCTCGATATGCTTGTCGCAGATATCAACACCCTGCTGACGGTATGTCTTCTGAACTTCGTTCAGCAGATAGTCCTGAACTGCTTCCGGTCCTCTGACCTTCAGCAGATCGTGCGGGTTGATGGAACCTTCAGTCAGCGGATCACCGGCTTCATACGCAACGCCGTCCGGATTTTCCTCGATTTCCTTTTTCAGTCTGGTTCCGAAAGGAATCAGATAGGTTCTGGAATCACCGTCCTCATCGTTGGTGACAACGACCTCACGTTTCTTCTTTGTATCCTGCAGACGGGCAATACCCTTGATCTCGGTAATGATCGCGAGTCCCTTCGGCTTACGGGCTTCGAAAAGCTCCTCAACTCGGGGAAGACCCTGTGTGATATCGTTGCCGCCCGCAACACCGCCGGTATGGAAGTTTCTCATGGTCAGCTGTGTACCGGGCTCACCGATTGACTGTGCTGCGATAATGCCGACTGCCTCGCCGACCTGAACAACCTCACCCGTAGCCATGTTTGAACCATAGCACTTGGAGCAGATGCCCATCTTGGAACGGCAGGTAAGAATCGTGCGGACTTTCACCCTGGTCAGCGGCTGACCGTTCTCATCCACACCGATGGAAACGACCTTTGCTGCACGGGCCGGTGTGATCATGTGGTTCTTCTTTACGATCACATTGCCGTCTTTATCCTTAATTTCATAGCAGGAGAATCTGCCTGTAATTCTTTCCTGAAGACTCTCGATGACACGCTTGCCGTCGGTGATTTCCTCAACCCACATGCCCGGAATCTCTTTTCTGTTCACCGAGCAGTCAGGCTCACGGATCATCAGGTTCTGTGATACATCGACCATACGACGGGTCAGGTAACCGGAGTCTGCGGTACGAAGTGCGGTATCGGACAGACCTTTACGGGCGCCGTGTGCACTCATGAAATACTCCAGAACGTCCAGTCCTTCACGGAAGTTCGACTTTACAGGGAGCTCAATGGTCTTACCTGTGGTATCGGCCATCAGACCTCGCCATCCTGCCAGCTGCAGAATCTGCTTATCGGAACCACGCGCTCCTGAATCCGCCATCATGAAGATGTTGTTGTACTGATCAAGGTTCTCCTTGACGGCTTTCTCCAGTTTTGCACCGGTGTCCGTCCAGGTCTCGATAACTTCCTGATAACGTCCCTTCTCATCAACAAGACCGAACTTATAGTTCTGGGTGATCTGATCCACCTTCTTCTCGGCCTCTTCGATCAGTGTCTCCTTGCTTTCCGGAACGACCATATCCTCGATGGAAACCGTCATGCCGGCTCTGGTGGAAATGTGATAGCCCATGGCCTTGACATGGTCCAGCACCTCTGCCGTAACAGTCGCACCGTGGATATCCATGACCTTCTGGAGGATCTTCTTCAGATCTCCCTTCTTTACCATGAAATCAATCTCCAGTGCCAGCGCGTTGGCCGGATCCGAACGGTCTACATAACCCAGATCCTGCGGAATGATCTCATTGAACAGGAAACGTCCGAACGTGCTCTCGATCACCGCTGAGATTTCGTTGCCGTCCGCGTCTTTACCGGTGCGGCGGATCCTGACTCTCGACTGGAATTTCACGTAGCCGTTTTCGTATGCAAGAATAGCCTCATTCAGATCTTTATAATAATTGCCCTCGCCGATAATTCCCTTGCGTTCCTGTGTCAGGTAGTAGATACCGAGAACCATATCCTGTGAAGGAACAGCCACGATACCACCGTCAGACGGCTTCAGCAGGTTGTTCGGTGACAGAAGCATGAAACGGCATTCCGCCTGTGCTTCCGCAGTCAGCGGCAGATGGACAGCCATCTGGTCTCCGTCGAAGTCGGCGTTGAAGGCGGTGCAGACAAGCGGATGAAGCTTGATTGCCTTGCCCTCTACCAGAATCGGCTCGAAAGCCTGGATACCGAGACGGTGCAGCGTAGGTGCACGGTTCAGCATTACCGGATGCTCCTTGATGACATCCTCGAGAACGTCCCATACCTGAGAATCCATTCTCTCGACCATCTTCTTGGCCGCCTTGATGTTGTGTGCCATATCTCTGGCTACCAGCTCCCTCATGACAAACGGCTTGAACAGCTCAAGTGCCATTTCCTTCGGGAGACCGCACTGCCAGATCTTCATTTCAGGACCGTTGACGATAACGGAACGGCCGGAATAGTCTACTCGTTTACCGAGCAGGTTCTGACGGAAACGTCCGGACTTGCCCTTCAGCATATCGGAAAGCGACTTCAGCGGACGGTTGCCGGGACCGGTGACCGGTCTGCCGCGGCGTCCGTTATCGATCAGCGCATCAACCGCCTCCTGGAGCATCCTCTTCTCGTTGCGGACAATGATATCCGGTGCACCGAGATCCAGCAGCCTCTTCAGACGGTTATTTCTGTTGATAATTCTGCGGTACAGATCGTTCAGGTCGGAAGTTGCGAAACGGCCGCCGTCCAGCTGTACCATAGGACGCAGATCCGGCGGAATAACCGGAATGCAGTCGAGGATCATCCACTCCGGACGGTTGCCGGATTCGATGAACGCCTCAAAGACCTCAAGTCTCTTGATAATACGTGCCTTCTTCTGTCCGGAAGCTGTCTCCAGTTCTTCCGCCAGTGCATCGTATTCCTTCTGCAGGTCGATCTCGCAGAGCAGCTCCTTGATGGCCTCGGCGCCCATGCCGACGCGGAAAGCGTTGGAGCCGTACTCTTCTACGGCATTCTGATACTCCTGCTCGGTAAGCACCTGCTTCTTCTCCAGCGGTGTCTCACCGGGATCCAGAACAATGTAACTTGCGAAATACAGAACTCTCTCCAGCGTTCTCGGCGAAAGGTCGAGAATCAGTCCCATGCGGGACGGAATGCCCTTGAAATACCAGATATGCGATACCGGAGAAGCCAGCTCAATGTGGCCCATTCTCTCACGGCGAACCGAAGACTTGGTGACTTCGACGCCGCACTTATCGCAGATCACGCCCTTATAACGGATTTTCTTATATTTACCGCAGTGGCACTCCCAGTCCTTTGTCGGTCCGAAAATACGCTCACAGAAAAGGCCGTCCTTCTCGGGCTTCAGGGTGCGGTAGTTGATGGTCTCCGGCTTTTTTACCTCGCCGTGGGACCACTCGCGGATTTTTTCCGGCGACGCAAGGCTGATCCTGATTGCGTCAAAATTCAGCTGCTTTTTCGGCTCGTCTTTTTTTAATGTCTCAGGCATTTATATGCTCCTTTCGATCACTCATTGTCATCGTCGGAATCGTCAGCATCAAGGCTTTCCATGAATTCCTGCTCGTCCTCGTTCTCATCATCGTCGTACGATTCATCAGAACTGTCGTCCGTCTCTTCATCCTCGGCACTGACAAGCTCTCCGTTCTGGAACTCCTGCTGACCGTAACCTGCGCGGCGGAATTCATTCGCATCCGCACGGTTGCTGTTGCGCTCATCATCTTCCATGATCTTGCGGAAGCTGGTGTTGCCGTAATCAACGGACTCAAGGATCTTGACTTCATTGCCCTTTTCGTCCAGTACCTGTACATCAAGTGCCAGAGACTGAAGCTCTTTGAGGAGAACCTTGAAGGACTCGGGGATACCCGGCTCCGGAATGTTCTCTCCCTTGATAATGGCCTCGTAGGTCTTGACACGTCCCACGACATCATCGGACTTCACGGTCAGAATCTCCTGCAGCGTGTAAGCCGCGCCGTAAGCCTCGAGTGCCCATACCTCCATCTCTCCGAAACGCTGGCCGCCGAACTGAGCTTTGCCGCCCAGAGGCTGCTGGGTAACCAGAGAGTAAGGACCGGTAGAACGTGCATGAATCTTATCGTCTACCAGATGATGCAGCTTCAGATAATGCATGTGGCCGATGGTCGTCTTGCCGTCAAAAGGCTCGCCGGTACGTCCGTCGCGGAGCTGAACTTTACCGTCGCGGTTGATCGGAACGCCCTTCCATACCTTTCTGTGGTCTCTGTGATCATACAGATACTGCATAACTTCAGGAAGCAGGACATCTTTGTATTTCTTTTCAAAATCCTCCCACTCGCTGTTGACATAGTCGTTGGCAAGCTCAAGTGTATCTCCGATATCCACCTCGGATGCACCGTCGAATACCGGGGTGCTGATATTGAATCCGAGTGCCATCGCCGCAAGGCTCAGGTGGATCTCAAGGATCTGCCCGATATTCATACGGCTGGGAACGCCCAGCGGATTAAGTACGATATCCAGCGGACGGCCGTTCGGCAGGAACGGCATATCCTCGATCGGGAGGATTCTGGAAACGACACCCTTGTTACCGTGACGGCCGGCCATCTTATCGCCGACGGAGATTTTTCTCTTCTGAGCGATGTAAATGCGGACTGCCTGATTGACGCCGGGCGCCAGCTCGTCGTCATTCTCTCTGGTGAAGACACGCGCCTCAACGACGATACCGTATTCACCGTGCGGAACCTTGAGCGAGGTATCTCTGACCTCTCTTGCCTTCTCACCAAAAATCGCGCGGAGCAGACGTTCCTCGGCCGTAAGCTCGGTCTCGCCCTTCGGCGTAACCTTGCCGACCAGGATATCGCCGGCACGGACCTCGGCACCGATGCGGATGATGCCGCGCTCATCCAGATTCTTCAGCGCGTCATCGCCGACGCCGGGCACATCCTTGGTGATCTCCTCCGGTCCGAGTTTTGTGTCACGGGCTTCACATTCATATTCCTCAATGTGAATGGATGTATATACGTCATCGCGGACCATACGTTCTGACAGGAGAACGGCGTCCTCGTAGTTATATCCTTCCCAGGTCATGAAGCCGATCAGCGGGTTCTTGCCGAGTGCCAGTTCTCCGCCGGAAGTGGAAGGACCGTCGGCGATAACTTCACCGGCCTCCACATGCTCACCCTTGTCGACGATCGGTCTCTGGTTGTAGCAGTTGCTCTGGTTGCTTCGCTCGAACTTCATCAGATGATATACGTCATGGCTTCCGTCATCGTTATCCATGCGGATCTCATAGGAAGTAGAGTAGGAAACCGTTCCCGATTTTCTGGCTACGACGCAGACACCGGAGTCCACGGCCGTCTTCTCTTCCATACCGGTTCCCACGACAGGAGCCTCGGTAAACAGAAGCGGAACCGCCTGACGCTGCATGTTGGATCCCATGAGCGCACGGGTCGGGTCATCGTTCTGAAGGAACGGAATGAGTGCCGTAGCGACAGAGAATACCTGTCTCGGGGATACATCCATATAATCAAAGAGGCTTCTCTCGTACGCCTGGGTCTCGGTTCTGAAACGACCGGAAACATTATGGTGTACGAAATGTCCGTCGGGTGTCAGCGGCTCGTTTGCCTGAGCCACATGATAATTATCCTCCTCATCAGCTGTCATGTAGACAACCTCATTGGTGACAACCGGATTCGACGGATCCTGTGATTTATCAATCTTGCGGTAAGGAGCCTCGATAAATCCGTATTTATTGATTCTCGCATAGGATGCGAGGGAGTTGATCAGACCGATGTTCGGGCCTTCAGGCGTCTCAACAGGGCACATGCGGCCGTAGTGCGTATAGTGAATATCACGCACCTCCATGCCTGCACGGTCACGTGAAAGTCCGCCGGGACCGAGAGCGGAAAGTCTTCTCTTGTGGGTCAGCTCGCCGAGAGGGTTGTTCTGATCCATGAACTGGGACAGCTGGGAGGAGCCGAAGAATTCCTTCACGGCAGCCGTCACCGGTTTGATATTGATCAGAGACTGTGCGGAAATCGTGCTGAGATCCTGTGTGGTCATTCTTTCACGTACCACACGCTCCATTCTGGACAGTCCGATCCTGTACTGGTTCTGAAGAAGCTCACCCACGCAGCGGATACGACGGTTGCCGAGATGGTCAATATCGTCCTCGTTGCCGATGTGATACTCCAGATGCATATTGTAGTTAATGGAAGCGAAGATATCATCTCTGGTGATATGCTTCGGAATCAGCTCGTGAATGCGCGCCTGAAGTTCATCTCTGATGTCCTCGGGATCCTGATACTGCTCAAGGATCTCACGGAGAACCGGATAATATACTTCTTCTGTGATGCCGAGTTCCTCTGCCTCTTCCTCGCTGATATCGACCCACTTCGTGATGTCGACCTCCATGTTGGAGAGAACCTTGACATTGCGCTCAGGCGTCTGAATCCAGACATAGGGAACAGCGGCATACTGGATCTCATCTGCGAGTGCGCGGTCTACCTTCTGACCTGCCTCCGCAATGATCTCGCCCGTTTCCTCGCTGACCACATCCTCCGCGAGCACATGGCCTGCGATACGGTTGCGGAATGCAAGCTTTTTATTGAATTTATAACGGCCTACCTTAGCCAGGTCATAGCGGCGCGGATCGAAGAACATGCCGTGAATCAGGCTCTCCGCATTTTCCACAGCGAGCGGCTCGCCGGGACGGATCTTCTTATAGAGTTCAAGAAGGCCTTCCTGATAGTTTGTGGCAGTGTCCTTGGTGAAGCTGGCAAGGATCTTGGGCTCTTCGCCAAAGTAATCAAGGATTTCCGCGTTGGTCCCGATGCCAAGCGCACGGATCAGAACGGTGATCGGCGCCTTGCGGGTACGGTCCACACGGGTCCAGAAAACGTCATTGGAGTCTGTTTCATATTCAAGCCAGGCACCGCGGTTCGGGATTACTGTACACGAATACAGCTCCTTACCGAGTTTATCATGGGCGATTCCGTAATAAATACCCGGAGAACGAACCAGCTGGCTGACGATAACACGCTCCGCTCCATTGATCACGAAGGTGCCTGTCTTTGTCATAAGAGGGAGGTCGCCCATGAAGATTTCATGTTCATTGATCTCGTCCTTCTCCTTATTGATCAGACGGATCCTGACTTTGAGAGGTGCTGCATAGGTAGCATTGCGCTGCTTGCACTCTTCAATCGTATACTTCATATCGGCCGGATCTGTGCACAGCTTGTAGTCGACAAACTGCAGGCTCAGCTTACCGCCGTAGTCCTCAATCGGGGAGATGTCATCGAAAGCTTCCTTCAGACCTTCCTTCAGGAACCAGTCATAGGAATTCTTCTGAACCTCGATCAGGTTCGGCATCTCGAGGACTTCTTTCTGTCTCTGGTAAGTCATGCGCACATTTCTGCCGCTGTGAATCATGCGTATCCTGTTTTTCTCCATTGACGTTTCACCTCTTGTGATTTAATATTGAGTTATCGAAGGGTTATACAAAGCACATTTTCCTTCCCGCAGATGATGCGGTAATTTTTTTCGGGAAAAAGGTAAAGGCATACCGTCCCAAAATAGTGTATTTTATAGATTATCACAGAAGCCCAGAACTTGCAAGCAATCCTTGCAAGTTTTTATTGTATAAGCTCTTCGAATCGCAGACAGACTCGTCACACGCGAAGCGTGTGTAAGAGGCTGTATGCGGTTTCGAAGGCAACAGGTATGAGCACGAA
>ONOC01000042.1 GCA_900319355.1 uncultured Eubacteriales bacterium
CCTCGCGGTATGCCCTCACAAGAAGCGGTCCGCCGTCACACGTCAGCCAGTCGAGATAAGCCGGAATACGCCTGTGTCTGATGCCTTCCAGAAGGGCGCGTTCATTTTCCAGCGAACGGACAGAGGTCTCATGATCCGATCCCTGTCCTTCACGGGCCTCTTTGATCACCACGCACTTCCGGTCCGCACGGCGCTGTGCCAGCCATACATGGCCCATGCCGCCCTGTCCCAGTTCATTCAGTATCTTATATTTTCCTCCAGGTACAGAACCGGCACGGAGCATGGCAGTACCTCCTGGGTCTTAAGTCCGATCAGCAGGCACACATAACCCTTTTTTCGCGCATCGCAGGTTTATCCGCGGCCGGCCTGATCAGCAGAAAACACACCTTATATCCGGGAAATCATCAATAAACGGAAAAAGTAAAAAAGAATGGAAAAAGAAAAATGTCGAAAAGCCGGATTCATTATTCATATCCGGTCAATCATGAAATGATACAGCAGCAACACTGATACTATATGCTGCTGATACTGTTCATATTAATTCCGGCATAATGATCTGTCAAGGGAAACGTATCGGCGTACGCCGGAGCCAACGCAAAAGAGCCGCCCGAAGGCGGCTCTTTATCAAATGAATACTTTATCAATCCGGAAGATCAGCGTCTTCCTGAATGTTTCTTTCTCGGGGTGCTCTGCAGCCTGCTTCTGTCTTTCTTTACGTACTTACCCCTGCCGCTTCCGGCCGCTGTTCCTGCAGCTGCGACTGTGGCTGTGCCGTCTTCGGCATTTTCAACGACCTCACCGACCGGAAGTCTGTCTTCTTTGTCGACGATATCGTTCTTTCCGTTGGCGGTCTTCATGACATACCAGAGCGGGCCGGTGATGAAGACGGATGAGAAGCATCCGGCACCCAGACCGACGATGATCGGGAGTGAGAACTCACGGACACTCGGTACACCCATGACATACAGGGTTACGATCGTAATCAGGGTCGTGATATTCGAATACAGTGAACGGGTCAGCGTCTGCGTAATGGAGGCGTCGACGATTTTTCTGTAGCTCGATCCCTTCATGATCACGAGGTTCTCGCGGACACGGTCGAAGATGACGATGGTCGAGTTGATCGAATATCCGAGAATCGTCAGCATGACGGCAATGAAAGTACTGCCGACCGATGCATAGAACACCACGTAATAAGCGACAACCACACAGATATCATGGATCAGCGCAAGGATCGCACTCGATGCAAAACGGAAGTCGCGGAAACGGATGAAGATGTAGAACAGCATGCAGATGACCGCGACAATGACCGCGATGATGGCATTTCTTCTCATCTCTCCGGAGATCGTTGACGAAATATTCTCCGTTTCAATGGTTGAGGCATCGATCTTCGGATAGGCCTTCGTCAGCTTCTGCTGAAGTTCATCCCTCTGCTCGGTGGAAAGCTCTGTGGTCTTGATGATGACCTGATGGCTGCCCTGAACCTTCTGGAAGGTTACATCCGCGTTGCCGGTCACTTCAGACACGATCGGCTCCACATCATTGCTCAATGTATCGAGGCTCAGATCCTCCCCGAAATCAACCGTGGTGGAAGTACCGCCGATGAAGTCCAGACTGTAGTTCAGCGGATGTCCGTCTTTCGCCTCATGGACGCCCATGCCGATGAAAGCGGTTGCGATCAGTGCAAGGCCGATGACAAAGGCAACGACTCTCTTCTCAACAAAACGGTAAATTTTCTTATGTGTGATGGCACCGTAAAGCTTCTCACTGCGGATACCGACACCGTAAAACGCATAGCTGATCCATCTGGAGATGGCCAGGGCGGTAAACATCGAGAGAATGGTACCAATAGCCAGTGTCGTCGCGAATCCCTGAATCGTACCTGTGCCCATGATATACAGCACAGCAGCTGCGATCAGTGTCGTGATCTGGCCATCAAAAATCGCCGAGAACGCCTTGTGGAATCCGAGATGCAGCGACTTGTTCAGCGAAGTGCCGGTCGCCAGTTCCTCACGGACTCGCATGTAAATAATACAGTTCGCGTCGACGGCCATACCGATGGTCAGGATCAGGCCGGCGATGCCGGGAAGCGTCAGCGTGATATCAAACGCATTCATGAATCCCAGACCAAGGAATACGAAGACCAGGAGTGCCCACGAAGAAGCCACGCCGGAAATCCGGTACACAATGATCATGAAAAGCATAACCAGGAGCAGACCGACGAGACCTGCCGTAATACTGGTGGAAAGGGCTTCCTGTCCGAGAGAGGCTCCGACAACATTGGAATAAATCTCGTTCAGTTCCAGAGACAGTGAACCGATACGGATATAGGAAGCCAGATTCTGTGCCTCCTCAAGGCTTGACATACCGTCAATCTGTGCTCTGCCGCCGCTGATTTCCTGCTGTACCGTAGGCGCACTGACTGTCTTACCGTCATAGATGATGGAAATCGTCTTGCCCACATTGGCTGCGGTGGCTTTCTGGAATTTCTCAGCGCCATCCTGCGTCATGGTGAGTTCAACGACGTACTCACGCTGTCCGGTTGTCTGATCCGTCGTCGCAACACCCTGCGCATCCGCGATATCTGTTCCTTCGAGCACCGTGTTTCCATCGGCATCCTGGAAGGTAAGAGAACCCGGCGTACCCAGATCATTCAGGATCTCCGTCGCATTCGTCACACCCGGAATCTCGACATTGATACGGTTGACGCCCTGCTGATATACATTGGCCTCCGTACTGTATGTCGTGACACGCTGCTGCAGCTTGTAAATGGTATCACTCATGTCCTCCTGAGACGGATTCGCCTCGGAAGCCTCGTAAGTAATACTTACACCGCCTGACAGATCAAGACCTGTGCGGATATTCCACATGGACCCTGTCCGCTTTTCTCCCCATCCTGCCACAACCGTATAACCGAGAAGTACGGTTACGATTGCCATGATAATCAGGACGGCAATACTCTGTTTCTTCTTCATTTTACTGTTCCTCGTTCAATTTCATTTTTGGCTGAAAAACAGCCATGTATTACTTTAGCTGTTTGCACGAAAAAATGCAATCTTTACGTTGTCTTTTCCTGTTTTCTCAGCATCTTTCCGCCGGAATCTCACACGCCTCGCAGTCACCGGCAGAAGCATAGGAGCTGTGATCGACACCTTTGTCCTTCTCCCCGTTGATGGCGCGGTCGCCGTCGATTTTCATCCGGGTGTCGCCGTCACTGTCCGCCAGTGCAGCTTTGATCATGAGCGCGCACTCGATACGCTTTCTCTGAAGCTCACAGCCGATTCTGTACGTGCTGTTGATGCTGTGTGTGAAATTCCAGGAGTTCGCAGCGCAGCCGCCGGAGCAGTAGAAGCGCGCGAAACAGTTCGTACATTCCTCTCTGGAATACACATTGATCTTTTTAAACGCTTCCACAAGATCCGGCCTGGTCACGCCCTCATCGACATTGCCGATGATGAACTCTTCATTGCCGTCAAACTGGTGGCACGGGTAAAAATCGCCCCACGGCGATACAGCGAGATATTCGCCGCCGGCGCCGCAGCCCGAGAGACGCTTGTAGACGCAGGGGCCGCCGGAGAGATCGATCATGAAATGATAGAAGTTGAAACCTCTCCCCTCTTTCGCCCTCTTAATAACTTCCTTTGCCAGAATATCATACTGCTCACAGAGAACCGGCACATCTTCCTCACGGATCGCATAGTCTTCCGTCGGCGGTGCCACCACCGGTTCAATGGAGATCTGCTTGAATCCGAGGTCCGCCATGGCAAGGACGTCTTTTGCAAAATCCAGATTGTAATGCGTGTAGGTACCGCGGACATAATATCTGTCCTGATGACGTCTCTCCGCCCATTTCTGAAATTTCGGAATCACCAGACCAAAGCTGCCCTTACCGTTCCGGAACGGCCGCATGTGATCATGAACCTCTTTTCTTCCGTCGACCGACATCACGACCAGTTCCATTTCCTTATCACAGAAATCCATGATCTCGTCATTCAGGAGTACGCCGTTCGTCGTCAGGGTGAAACGGAAACGCTTGTTGTGTTCCTTCTCCTGAGAGCGTCCGTATGCCACGAGGTCTTTCACGACCTGCCAGTTCATCGTCGGCTCTCCGCCGAAAAAATCGACCTCAAGGTTTCGTCTGCTTCCTGAATTTTTAATGACGAAATCGAGCGCCTTTTTTCCGACCTCATAGCTCATCAGTCCGCGCTTTCCGTGATATTCTCCCTCGTCAGCGAAGCAGTAGCGGCAGGCAAGATTGCAGTCGTGCGCAATCTGCAGGCAGAGAGCCTTCACCACCGTAGGTCTTGCTGAATAATGATCAATATACGGTCTGTAGGGATCCTCTGAAAACAGAGCGCCCTCCGCCTTCAGCGCACGGATCTCCCCGATGGTCTCCGAAACCTCTGCGGCATCATACTTTTCCTTCAGGGCTTCTGTGATCTCCTCATCCTTCTTTCCCCCGTTCATCAGGCTCAGAACATCATAGGAGATATCATCGAGAACATGGACAGAACCGCTGTTCACATCCAGGCACATGTTGTAGCCGTTGTTTTTGTACAGATAAACCAAGAATTACGCTCCTTCTGTATATGTATATCCATCACGCCTGCTGATTTTTCCGGCGTACCCGCGCCCGATACAGCAAAAATCCCCGTCCCGGAAAGGAACGGGAACATCCCGTATTTTTCGCATAAAACAGCCGGTGCATATAAAATGCTTCCGTCGGATCGGCGGAAATATTCAATCGCACCGGCTGATTCTCTACAATATCAGTTACTTTGCATGCTCGCAGGTCTGGTTGCCTACGGTGCAGCTGGTCTTGCATGCAGACTGGCAGGAAGTCTGGCACTCGCCGCATCCGCCTTCTTTAACGCTCTGCTGAAGATTTCTTGTGCTTAATGTCTTAATATGCTTCATAATCGTCCTCCATTCAAAAGCCTTGCGGCTGTCATACACAGATTCTCTAAAATTATAGCATAGCGACAGCCTTTTGGGAAGAGGTTCCGTACTTCTCACCCTCCGATGATACACTGAAGGCCGTGCGATTCAACGACTTTTTTCAGACGGATCATCTGTTCTTTTCCGGGTGTCGGAAGATCGCCCATCAGATACGGACGGCCGAGTCCCACATACTTGTCGTACCCGAGACGGTGATACGGAAGCAGATGCATCTGCCGCACGCCGGGAAGTGATGCCGCGTAGGCCGCAATCGCATCAATCTCCTCCGGTGTATCATTAAACGTCGGGATAACAGGTGTCCGTATGATCAGTTCGCACTGCCCCGATTCCGCCGTCTTTCTGGCGTTCTCGAGCATCAGCGTATTTTCTCTCCCTGTAAATTTCTTATGCTTGGCCGGATCCATGTGTTTGATATCCATCAGATACTGATCCAGATAGGGCAGCAGCTCCGCAATCACGCTGAAATCGGCGCAGGCCATGCTCTCCATCGCCGTGGAGTATCCCTCATCACTGGCAGCGCGGAGCAGATCTCTGGCAAATTCAGGCTGGCAGAGGCTCTCGCCGCCGGAGAGCGTGAGACCGCCGCGCGACCGGCGATAGTACATGCGGTCTTTGTTGACAATGCGCATCACCTGCTCCACCGTAACGTCCTCGCCCACGGTTTTGATTTTTCCGTCCGCCTGGCGCATCTGCTGTATGCCGTACTCCTGCGATTCCGGATTGCAGCACCACCGGCATCGAAGGACGCACCCCTTCAGAAAAACGATCGTGCGGATGCCGATACCGTCATGAACGGAATACCGCTGAATATCAAAAATCCTGCCTGTCGTCTTCCGGTAGCTGTCTGATTCAGCATCTGCAGAGCCATATCCGAAACTGCCTGAATCTGCGTTCCGCCGGCTGTCCCACTGATTTTCCGGGGCTGTGTTCTCCCGGTCATTCCTGTGAAGAGAAGTATCCGTAAAGCCACTCATATCTGTGCCTGCTTCCTTTATTTGTCCTGTTATGTCTGTTACGCCTTTTCACCGCTGCCGGCAAAATATCTTTCTCAGTATTCAAATCCCTGCTCGGTCCGGCGGATAATGTCATCCTGCAACGATTTGGACAGTGTCGTAAACAGAGCAGAGTAGCCTGCCACCCTCACAACCAGATGGCGGTAGTTCTCCGGGTGCTTCTGCGCGTCGATCAGCGTATTTTTGTCTACAACATTGAACTGCATGTGCATGCCCTTCCGGTCAAAATAGGTACGGATCAGCGACTCGAAATCGTTCAGTCCCTTTTCACCCGCAAGCGCGGAGGGGTGGAATTTCTGATTCAGCAGCGTGCCGTTGGAAGCGATCATGTGATCGATCCGGGCGACAGAATTGGCTGTCGCTGTCGGGCCATTCGTGTCCCGTCCCTGCATCGGTCCGATCCCGTCCGCCACCGGTGTATGCGCAAGCCTTCCGTCAGGCGTGGCTCCGGTCTGCGCGCCGAGCGGCACATTGGCCGAAACCGGATAAATGCCGGCCTGGAACTGGCCGCCACGCGGGTTGCGGTAGTTCAGCAGCGGTTTTGTGTACAGGTATGCGCAGTCGCGCGCCATGTAGTCTGCCTCCGGTATATCGTTGCCGTATTTCGGCACCTCTGCGATCATATCCAGCAGTGCCTGGAAGCGCTGTCTGTCCTCATCGGAAACGGAGCCGTTCTGAATCCGGTCCACGATGCCGGAGACTTCCTCCGATGTTACTTTTCCGCCGCGTTCGGTGACACCGGCGATGATGTCAGCCGTGATGTCTGCCACAGAGCGCTCATCGAGTCCCTTGCCGTAGTTCAGCTTCAGCGCCCTTGCATATTCCTGAAGCGTGACTTTTTTCTCCTCATATACCAGTTTTTTGATGGCCATCATCGAATCCGCCACGTTGGCGATGCCGAAACACTGCGGGCCGGTGAAATTATAGACGGCGCCGCCCTGCTCGGCGGTGAGGCCTCTGCCGATACAGTCGTCCATCATGGTTGCAAGCCACGGCAGAGGTACTCTCTCCGCGTGCGCCACATCGATGGCATTGTCTGCGTTGACCAGCAGGCTGATCTGGTATTCCATCTGCTTTTTGTATGCATTCCAGAAATCATCGAAGGTCTTCAGGCTGTCAAGCGTGCCTGTCTTCGGTCCGACCTGCTCTCCTGCATCCCGGCCGTTGGAAAAGACAAGCTCAAGCGGACGGCACATATTGAAAAAGGCAGCGTCGTGCCAGCCCATGGTCTTGCCCATGGCCTGCGGTTCCACACAGCCGATAACACTGTAATTTCTCGCATCCTCAAGAGATACGCCCCGGCTCATGAGTGCGGGGATGATGACCTCGTCATTGTAATAGGCAGGAAGGCCGATGCCCGTTCTTGTCAGGCGGGTGGCCTCATGCATCAGTTCGTGCGGCGTGAGGTTCCATACACGGACGGAAAGTGACGGCATGGGCAGGAAGACATGCATGGAAGCCCAGATGCACATGAAGGACAGATCATTGGTCGCATCCAGTCCCTCCTTCGTCTGACCGCCCACGCAGAGATTCTGAAACAGGCTGTAACCCGCGAAGCCCTTGGCGGACTCCGCATCACGGCACTTGTTCAGATCGTTCAGCTTGACAAAAATACAGTCGATATACTCCTGCGCCTGATCACGGGTGATTTTTCCGCTGTCGATATCCTTTTTATAATAAGGATACATATACTGATCAAAACGTCCTGGCGAAATGGAATGACCGCTGGACTCCAGCTGCAGCAGCTGCTGGACAAACCAGAAGCTCTGGCACGCCTCATAAAATGTCTCAGCGCCTCTGCGCGGAACATTTGCGCAGTTCGTGCTGATCTGCAGCAGCTCATTTCTGCGCCGGGAATCACTCTCCTTTTCCGCCATCTCCGCAGCGAGGCGGCTGTAGCGCTCCGCGTATCCGATCACGGCACTGCAGCTGATAATCATCGCCTGATAAAGCGCGTGCTTCTTCTGATAATCGGCATCACCGGGCTGAATAGCATCATCATGCGCCTGAATGTCACGGATGATGCCCTCAAATCCTTTGTCGAGGACCTCCCAGTACTTCACGGTGACATGTCCGACACCGTTATAGAAATAGTTGCCCGGCGTAAAAATATTATGACGGATGGCTTTTCTTGTCTCCGGCGTCATATAGGCTTCCGCCAGCTCACTGCTCGTCCTGCCCTTCCACCAGGGGTTGACTTCGCGGAGGATTTTCTTGTTCTCTTCCGATATGTAGAAAGGATCGGCTTCCCTTGTGGCGACCGTATCCAGCTCATCATTCAGCCACTCCCAGGAAAATTCAGGATAGGTCTGACATCCTCTCGGCGCAAGGGTAGAACTGCCGACGATGAGCTCTTCGTCCCGGATGATGATGGGAATATTTTCCAGCACATGTGCGAATGCAAGCGCACGGCGAAGCACCATCGGCTGGTTTTCTGTCTGCCTGTATGATTCAGTGAGCAGGACAGCTCTGGCCGTCTCAATCTCCGGCATCTTCTCATACAGATCGTGTACAAGCTTTGGTATACGCTCGGACTTAGCCGTCTCCTCCGTGTTATATTCAATGATTTCTTCCATTCTGACTGACTCCCTTTCATGATGTCTGTGCACAGCCGCAGAAGGTCAGACGCCGCCGGCGGATACTCTCCCGGCGTTTTATTCCCTCTGCCCTTCAGGGGTTAACTTCCGTCCAGATTGAATGGTATTCAGAAAACAATCCATCATTGATTATCATACAGAAGCAACAGAAAATCAAGGTGCAGACGCAGCCAAACGTCATAAATTCAACACAATCCAACCAGATTTAACATTATCGACGTCAGCGTTCATTTCGTGCGGAAAAAGAAAAATTCATGCTTGACATCTGTTTATATTTGATGCAATATAATTTTATCAAATGAAATTACAGATGTCAGGCAGCTGCATGAACATCATGCAGGACATCACAGCTGAAGCATAAGAAAAGATGATAAAAAAAATGATAAAAATGATTAAAGGAGGATATGAATATGAGCAGCTTTTATGATTACAGCGTAACAAAGAGAGATGGTTCCGAATTACCGATGAGTGATTTCAGAGGCAAGGTCGTTCTGGTTGTCAATACTGCCACCGGCTGCGGCTTTACACCCCAGTACAAAGACCTCGAAAGCATTTACAAAGAGTTCCATGATCAGGGTCTGGAAATCCTTGACATTCCCTGCAACCAGTTCGCCGGCCAGACGCCCGGAACTGACGAAGAAGTTCATCAGTTCTGCACGCTGAAGTACAACACGGAATTTGATCAGATGAAGAAAAGTGATGTCAACGGCGACGGCGCGATCGATCTGTACAAATACCTGAAGAGTCAGAAAACCTTCGAAGGATTCGGAAAGGGACCGAAAGCCCTCATGATGAGTACCATGCTGAAGAAGATCGATCCTGATTACAAGAACAATGCGGAGATCAAATGGAACTTCACCAAGTTCCTCGTTGACCGGGAAGGCAATGTGGTCAGACGTTTTGAGCCCACTGAAGACATGAAGAATGTCCGCGAAGCCGTGAAGGAGCTGATCTGATCGATGGATAAAAAGTCAATGCGCTATGATCCGGATGAGGCGCTGAAGCTGGACCACCAGCTCTGCTTTCCTCTCTACGCGGCCTCCAGAAAAATCATCGGCGCCTACACGCCTTTTCTGAAACCTCTGGGCATCACCTATACCCAGTACATCACTTTTATGGCGCTCTGGGAGAAAGACGATGTACCCGTGGGAGACCTCTGCAGAAGACTTCACCTGGACAACGGGACACTGACGCCTCTTCTGAAGAAAATGGAAGAACAGGGTTTCATCACCCGGCGCCGCGACAGCGGTGACGAGCGCAGAGTCCGCATTTATCTCACGGACGAAGGACGTACTCTGAAGAAAAAAGCCGGCGATATCCCGAGGCAGATCGGCAGCTGTCTCCAGCTCTCCGAAGAGGATGCGCGGGCGCTCTACACCATTCTCTACAAAATCATCGACGGATAAAAGAAAATCCGCACAGTAAAAGCGGGCCCGGACAGCTGTCCGGACCCGCTGCTCTGTGTCTTCAGCATTCTGTCTTATGATACCGTACTGTGGCATCCTGATTAAAAGGCAGCCCTGAAAATCTCAACGATATCGTCTTTGGTGAGCGGAACGAAGCAGCCGACGCTTCCCTTCGCAGCCTTCTCCGCCATCACCTCGAAGTGCTCGTCGCTGGTGATACCGACAGCACGCAGATTTGCCGGAAGACCCATGGTCTCGAAGAGGAATTTTCTCGTGCATTCAATGGCTTTCTCTGCCGCGCTCTGATCATCGTCGTCATCGATGCCCCATACGTTCCGGCCGTAAACAGCGAAGTTCTCTGCCGTCGTCGGATCCTTCTTCAGAACGAACTTCATCCACACCGGTGTCAGAATTGCGAGACCCTGGCCGTGGGTAATATCATAGAAGGCGGAAAGCTCATGCTCCATCGGATGTACGCACCATGCCGGCTGGCTGCCGTTGGCGATCAGACCGTTGATCGCATGGCTTGCCGCCCACATCAGGTTCGCACGCGCATCGTAATTATCCGGCTGCGCCAGCGCAACAGGGCCGTACTTGATCATGGTCTTCAGAAGTCCCTCTGCGAAACGCGCCTGTACATCGACACCCTTCTCCTTCGTGAAGTAGTTCTCGAAGGTATGGCTCATCATATCCGCTGTGCCGGCCGCCGTCTGCTTCTTCGATACTGAGAATGTATAGGTGGGATCCAGAATCGACATCGTCGGCTTCATGCAGTCCGCTGCGGTGCCCCATTTCTCATTTTTCGTCATATCAGAGATCACGGCAAACTGATCCATCTCCGATCCGGTCGCAGAAAGCGTGAGCACGGAGAAAATCGGAAGTGCTGTCACTGCCTTCGTTCCGTCGAGCACGATATCCCAGGGATCTCCGTCATACTTCGCGCCTGCCGCCACAACCTTGGCGCAGTCGATGGTACTGCCGCCGCCGATGGCAAGAACCATGTCCACCTTCTCCTCTTTGCAGATGCCAACGCCTCTGCGGACCGTCTCGATCTTCGGGTTCGGCTCAACACCGGCCAGCTCGAAAACAGAGAGGCCCGCTTCGCCTAGAATCTTCACGGCGCTGTCGTAGATACCGTTTTTCCTGATGCTGCCGCCGCCGTAAACAAGAAGGACCTTCGAACCGTAATCCTTCAGCTCCGCCAGATGAGAAATCTCACCCTTGCCGAAGTAGATTTTTGTCGGGACGTAAAATCTGAAATTATACATGACGAACCTCCTGCAATAATATGATAAATTGTGTATTTCTGCCGGTTGGCATCGGCTTCATCATAGCACATGTGACCGTAAAAATAAGTTCTTATTTCTGCTTACGGCTGAGGCACAGCCGTGCACGGCTGTACTTTACAATGAGTTAACGGCCATCATATCTCCCGAATCAGAAAGAAAGCAAGAGCCGCCACAGCTGTGGCGGCCCGCCCGTAAAGAAGGGGAAGCGCTGCAGATCGGAACTGCAGCTGTATGTAATCATGAAGCAGTCGAGGGGAAAGGGGTAGACTGCATCACGGATTACCGGTAGATAATCATCATCCTTCCGGATGAATAGGGCACGGAACCGTTCAGTTCCTCATACACCTCCACATGATGACCTGCGTCTTTCAGAATATGACCCAGAACGAGAGGACCCGTAATCGAATTCGGCTGTCCGTAAAGCTTTCCTCCCTGCCGGTAGCCCGGAAAACGTCTGAGCGCGGTTGTGGGTGTGATAAATGTGATATTCATAAAAGCCACCTCAATTTAACACGTGTATTTATTTTTTACATGTGTTATATTATTGACATGGCTGTAGTATATCGGGTACTTCCGAATGTTGCAAATACTCTGCCTGTACTCTGTATAAAAAGAGAACATATATATAAAAGTGTAGTAAACATCTGTTTCTTACAAGATACCGCAGTACTGTATAAGTCCACGCGCCGCTTTGCACTGCGTGCTTTCGCGTCGCTATAAAAAGAAAACATGTATATAAAAGTGTAGTAAAGATTATGGGAATCTCAGGAGTGTTGTCTCATGAAAAAAAATGAAATGAATGCAGAACCGGCCCTTTCTGAACCGCACGGCGGACGATCCGAAGAGATGCGCCGCGCACACAGCACCGAGGACAGGCGTGTGCTCCGCACACGCCGGGCGCTGAAGGACACCCTTCTCACACTGATGAAGGAGAAATCCTTTGACAAAATCACGGTGAAGGAAATCTGCGACCGCGCCCTCACCAGCAGAATCACCTTTTATAACTATTACAGTGACAAATATGCTCTGCTGGAAGAAATCACAGAAGATATGAACGATATGCTGAAGGCAGATTTTGAGGAGCGGGAGAAGAAAAACACGGAGCACAGCGCTTCAGTCAGCTACATGAACATGCTCGACTGTTTCCTCGATCTGCATATCAGGTATGAAGATATTCTCCGCAATATCGATCTGCAGCGCAACACGCTTCTTCTGCCGGGTTATTACCAGTTTCTTGCCGGGAACACGGCAAAAATCATAGAAAAAAGCGCCGGTCATTTCCGTCCGAATTATCCGACGGAAAAAATCAGCGCCCTTCTTGTCATGGGTATGTATGCCTATATTCATCTGAGCAGTACGGAGCATGAGGACAGCGAAAAAACGCGCCGGTCGGCACACAGCGTGCTGAACGACCTCATTCACAGCGGCCTGTTTACCGAGCAGTGAACAGGCCGGCTGCCGCCATGATCAGAATGCGGCAGGCAGTACCTGGAAAATATAGAATTTCAGATAGTAGGAGTCGTCCGCGGCCCACGTGATCGGGTGATCCGGCGCCTGTGTCCGGAACTCAACCTGGCGCAGCCGCACATGTGCGTCGCGGGCCGCTTCTCTGATGATACCCGCAAACATCTCCTGCTCCATAAAGTGGGAACAGCTGCAGGTGGCGAGGAATCCGCCCGGTTTCACCAGTCTCATGCCGCGGAGATTGATCTCCTTATAACCGCGCGCTGCGGCCTTCACGGAGGCCCGTGACTTGGTAAACGCCGGCGGATCCAGGATCACCAGGTCGAACTTCTTTCCCTGTTCCTCCATCCCCGGCAGCATTTCAAACACATCGGCCACATAATAATCGATAATATCGTCGTATCCGTTCAGCTTTGCGTTTTCCTCTGCCTGAAGGATTGCCGTGTCCGATGCGTCAACGGAGATCACATGCTTTGCTCCGCCTTTTGCCGCGTTCAGTCCGAAGCTCCCCGTGTGCGTGAAACAGTCAAGCACCTCGGCGCCTTCTGACAGTCTCTGAATGGCCAGCCGGTTCAGCTTCTGGTCCAGGAAAAATCCTGTCTTCTGTCCTTCCCGCACATCCACGATGTAGCGGATGCCGTTCTCCGTGATCGGCACATTCGTATCAAACGGTGCCGACAGAAAGCCCTTGACTCTGGGAAGTCCTTCCTTTTCACGGACCTTCGCATCGCTTCTTTCAAAAATCCCCCGGACAGTAATACCGTCCTCAGCGAGGATTTCCGTCAGCGCTTTCAGCACATACGGCTTGATTTTCTCCGTGCCGAGTGCAAGCGATTCCACCACGAGCACGTCGCCGTACTTGTCAACCGTCAGCCCGGGAAACATGTCGGCATCACCGAAAATCACCCGGCACGCCGAGGTATCGATCACCTTTTTCCGGTATGCCCAGGCTTCCCGTACTCTCGCCCTGATAAGCGCAGGCGTGACGCGTTCATCACTGCTGTTTCTTGTCAGCATACGGATCCTGATCTTCGAGGCCCGGTTGATAAAGCCGTATCCCATGAAGTATCCGTCATAATCCTGAACACCGATGATATCTCCGTCCCGGCATGCGCCGGTAACAGATGCGACTTCATTATCATATATCCACAGGCCGCCCTTCTTCAGCGTACGCCCCTCGCCCTTCTTCAGGACAGCGGCCGCCGGAACAGACAGATCCTCCTCCGAAGACGTATCGATATCCTGATTCAGAACATCGCCGAGCTGCCGGACTTCCGTAATCTCACTCATAATCTGTGTCCACCTCCGTCTCTCAGCCTCAGAATACCGGGCCGACCGATCATCACGTCACAAACCTGTTATTCCGTCTTCTTTCCCGCACCAGAAACACTCAGGCTGATTTCCTGCGCGACGATTTTTTCTGCGCCGTAACGCCTGCGGAGTGCCGGCTTGTCAATCTTGCCGGTAGGGTTCCTCGGCACATCCGCGAAGATGATTTTTCTCGGTCTCTTATAGCGGGCCAGTTCCTGACAGAATTCGCTGATTTCCTCCTCCGTCGCCGTCATTCCTTTCTTGAGCTGAATGATTGCGGCCGGAATCTCGCCGAGTCTCTTGTCCGGAAGGCCGATCACGGCCACATCGTGAATTTTCGTATTGGTGCGGAGGAAATCTTCGATCTCGACAGGATAAATGTTCTCGCCGCCCATGACGATGACATCCTTCTTTCTGTCGACCAGATAATAAAATCCGTCTTTATCCTGCACCGCCACGTCACCGGTCTTCAGCCAGCCGTCGCCGGGCAGCGCCTCCGCCGTAGCTTCCGGGTTCTTGTAATAGCACTCCATGACGCCGGGGCCTTTGACACAGAGCTCGCCCTCATGTCCCTGCGGCACCTCGTTGTAATTATCGTCAACGATCTTGCACTCCCAGCGGTAGCCCGGAATGCCGATCGCACCGACCTTGTCATCATGGCCGATACCCAGATGAACACATCCGGGGCCGGTAGATTCGGAAAGACCGTAGTTGGTGTCATACTGATGATTCGGGAAGTAGTCCTTCCAGTGCTTAATCAGGGCCGGCGGCACAGGCTGTGCACCGATGTGCATAAGCCGCCACTGATCCAGCTGATAATCCTCCAGCTTCACATCGCCCGCATCGAGCGCATCCAGAATATCCTGAGCCCACGGCACAAGAAGCCAGACAATGGTGCATTTTTCATCAGAAACAGCCGAAAGAATCGTCGCCGGATCCGTGCCTCGTAAAAGCACCGCTCTGGATCCCGTGATCAGACTTCCGAACCAGTGCATCTTCGCCCCGGTATGATACAGCGGCGGAATGCACAGGAATACGTCATCATGCGTTGTCAGATGATGCTTCTGCTCCATTTCCGCCGACTGTGTGAGGGAGCGGTGGCGGTGCAGAATCGCCTTCGGAAATCCCGTCGTACCCGAAGAAAAATAGATGGCGGCCAGATCATCGTCGCTGAGCGGCACCCGCGGCGCCTGGCTGGAGCAGTCCGCCACCAGCTCATGATAATTGTCGGCAAAGGTCGGCGTATTCTCACCGACATAAATAAGCAGTCTTCCCTTGCTGAGCTTATCCTCCACCGCTTCAATCCTGCCGATAAACTGCGGGCCGAAGAACAGTACATCCACATCGGCCAGCTCCGTGCAATAGAGAATTTCATCCGCCGAATAACGGAAGTTAAAAGGAACGGCGATCGCTCCTGCCTTCAGGATGCCGAAATAGATCGGCAGCCACTCGAGGCAGTTCATCATCAGGATCGCCACCTTCTCACCGCGCTCCACGCCTCTGGAGAGAAGCATATTGGCCACACGGTTCGCCTTCTCATTGAAAACGCTCCAGGTAATCTCATGACGATACGGGCGGTCATCCGTCTGCTGAATCAGCGAATAATCCTTCCAGGTAATTTTCCTTGTTTCCCTCATGCCCGGATTCAGCTCAACAAGCGCAACCTCGTCGCCGTACAGGCGGGCATTTTTCTCAAGCAGATCAGTAATTGGCATCTCAAGAACCTCCCACAGTTCATTTCCTGTATACTGAAATTCGCGTATACGTCACGCGTTAATCCGTAACGCTTTAACGCGTCGCATTAACTGCTATTCTACCAACATGCGCGCACAATTACAAGTGCTGCCTCGCGGCGTATTAAACAGCGGCGTATTAAACAGAAGGTAACGCACGAGTAATGACCAGCCACTGTCACGCATGGAGACTTCCGGCCTCTACGCGCTCTCGCCTGGGAGTCTCCATGCGTTCCGTGGCTCCGGCAGCATATGAACTGTAACGCTGCGAACTGCAGCATGCGTAGCCGCCGGGATGATAATGCCCTGTGAGCGACTTCACAGAGCCGATGTATCTCCCGACCAGTCGAACGAAGAAAGGCGAAAAGCGCGAGGACCCGTTCAAGCCTGCGCCAGCAGGCGCGTTCCGCAGCGCCGCCTTTCGAGCGAGAATGGCCGATG
>ONOC01000006.1 GCA_900319355.1 uncultured Eubacteriales bacterium
AGATATCAGGAATTGAGAATAGTAGAAAGAGCGAAAGCACCTCGATTTTCATGACCCCATCGGTGCCTTTCGCCAGAAAGGCGGAAAATAGATATGAAAAAGAAATTAGTCAGCATCGGCCTCAGCGTTATCATGGCCGCAGCACTGGCCGGCTGCGGGAGCAGTCAGAACAGCACAACAGCTACATCCTCTGTGTCATCGGGTTCTGAGGCGGCAGGAGTCGCGGCCTCTTCCGGCACCACAGGAGCGGTGACATCGAACGGAGATAACTCCATCGTTGTTGCCATGGGCTCCGGTTTTGATACCCTTGACCCCGGTTATGTTTATGAAAAGAACCCGCCGCTTATTATCAACGCGTGCTATGACAACCTGTTCAAATTTGTGGGAGACGGCGAGAAGCCGGAACCTGATCTTGCTGATTCCTATGAATTCAGCGATGACAATAAGACCCTGACCGTCACCCTGAAGGACGCAACCTTTGCCAGCGGCAATCCCGTCACATCAGAGGATGTCGCATTCTCCATCAACCGCTGCAAGAATCTCAAAGGCAATCCTTCTTTCATCTGCGATACGATCGACAGCATCGAGACGCCTGATGACAAGACCGTCGTCTTCCATCTGAACAGTGTCGACAGTGCTATTCTTTCGAAACTGACGTACAGTTCCATGGCTATCCTGGACAGTAAGGTTGTGAAGGAACACGGCGGAACGGATGCGGAGGACGCTTCCACGACCGATACGGCACAGTCCTATCTCGATACCACCAGTGCCGGTTCGGGCATGTACGTTCTGACAAGCTACACCCCGGATTCCCAGGCGATTCTTGAGAAGAATGAGAATTACTGGGGCACGCCGTCCAATATCGATAAAGTCACCGTTTCCTTTGAATCCGATGCGAACAGCCAGATGATGGCACTTTCTTCCGGAGACGTTGATATTGCAGTGAACCTGACTGATGATACGATGGCCGAGCTTCAGGGCGACGATACGATCGAACTGGCCAACAAGCCGACCAAGACCGTCGGATTCGTCATGATGAACGAAGATCCGGAGATCGGCGGACCGGTAGCGGATCCGAAAGTGCAGCAGGCCATCCGGAAAGCACTGGATTATTCCGGCATTCAGACGATCTGCGGCGAAGGTACCATCACGCCGTATTCCGTACTTCAGGAAGGCTTCATGGGAAGCAAGGGAGAGCGTTCAACCGATTACACAGATATCGAAGAAGCAAAGAAGCTGCTTTCCGACGCCGGATATCCGGACGGTTTTGATATCGATCTGACGGTCTGCGATCTTGATATGGAAGGCATTCTGATGAGCGACCTGGCGCAGAAGGTAAAGGAAGATCTTTCACAGATCGGAATCAATGTCAACATTGTCAGTGAAGCATGGGCAGCCGGCTACGGCGATGACTACCGCGACGGAAAGCTCGGATTCACAGTGATGTACTGGGGCATCGATTACAATGACCCGAACGTCCAGCTCGCATTCCTGCCTGGCCAGACCGTAGGTCTCCGTGCAAACTGGACAGAAGACAAGGATCCGGATCTGGCGGGTCTCGTTCAGAAGACCATGGATGCTGTTGTCGATGATGAACGTACGAATCTGCTCGGACAGATTCAGGACGATATGTATGAGAACGGACCGTTTATCTTCATCGCACAGGCGCCTGCTCATATGGGATACAACAAGCGTCTCACCGGCGTCACATACTCCGATGTATGCGTTGTTGATCTCACACAGGTAAGTATCGCCTCCTGATACGGGCATACGGATAGGTAAAAAAAGGTGTGGCCGGCCATCCGGCCGGCCGCCCTTTCTGATGAAAAAGATATAAGAGAGAGAGGTTTCTCTATGGATACGCTGAAATTTATCGGCAGGCGGCTCATATATCTGGTTGTCATGCTGTTTGGTGTTGCGACGCTGGTCTTTATCCTGACAAAGATGGTTCCCGGCGACCCGGTTACCGCGAACCTGAGCCAGCGGGCGCTGAACGATCCCGAGATCGTGGCGGCATACCGCGCAAAACACGGACTGGACCAGCCCGTTATCATACAGTATTTTCTGTACATCCGGAATCTGCTGCAGTTTGATCTGGGAACTTCCATCAGGACGAACACGCCGGTACTTCAGGATCTGCAGAGATGCTTCCCAGCGACTGTTGAGCTTGCTCTCTTTGCCATTATCGTGGCTGCTGTACTGGGCATCCTGTTCGGCGTGATTTCGGCAACGCACAGGAACAGCGCGGGAGATCAGGTCGTGCGTGCCGTCTCCGTCACGGGTGTCAGCATTCCCAGCTTCTGGTTCGCACTGATTGTTCTCTATTTCTTCTACTATAAACTGAAAATCCTGCCCGGACCGGGGAGACTCAGCAAGCAGTTCGCGGCACCTCAGACAGTGACGGGGCTTTTTATCATAGACAGCCTGCTTGAAGGAGATCCCGCAAAAGCACTTGATGCGCTGAGCCATCTGATCCTTCCGGGTTTTGTTCTGGCCGCGTTCACCATGGGACTGATCACGAGGACAACCCGTTCCAACCTGCTCGACGTTCTTTCGGCAGATTACATCCGCACGGCCCGTGCCAAAGGTCTTTCCCGCGGTGCGCTCATCAGAAAGCATGCACTCGGCAATGCGCTGATCCCGGTGCTTACCGTCATCGGTCTCGGACTTGGCAACCTGCTCGGCGGCATGGTACTGGTCGAGACGATTTTCAGCTGGCCGGGCGTCGGGCAGTATGCCTACCAGTCGGTTCTGTCGAACGATTACCCGGCGATTATCGGTGTGGCGCTGCTCATCGCATTGAATTATATGGTCATAAACACAGTCGTGGATATCCTGTACGGCGTGATTGATCCGAGGGTGAGGTACAGCTGATGAAATATTCCATAAAAAAAATCTTCAAATCAAACGCCCTGTTCACCATCGGCGTGATCATCTGTCTTCTCTGGATCGTGCTTGCGATCCTCGCTCCGGTCATTGCACCGTACGATCCGATCGCACAGGATATCACAGCGAGACTTCAGGCGCCGAGCGCTGCACACTGGTTCGGCACAGATAACTTCGGCCGTGACATTTTCAGCCGCGTTATCTACGGCGGGCGGTATTCGATTCTGGCCGGATTTCTCACCGTGATCATCGCGGGTGCCATCGGTACCTTTTACGGTGCCATTGCGGGATATGTGGGCGGCGTCGTCGATAACGTGATGATGCGTATTTCGGAGATGATTCTCTCGTTTCCGTCACTGATCCTCGCCATGATCATCAATGCCGTCATGGGATCGAACCTGTTCAATACCATGTTTGCCCTGATCATCGTTGCGTGGCCGACCTATGCCCGGCTGATGCGAAGCGTTGTTCTGAGCGTAAAAGAGAATGAGTACGTGACAGCGTCGAAGGCCCTCGGCGCCGGATCCTTCCGGGTTCTGCTCCGCGAGATCATACCGAACAGCATCAACTCCGTTCTGATCATGGCCACAACAGATATCGGCAACCAGATCCTGATGTTCTCAACCCTCAGCTTTCTCGGCCTTGGATCTGCACCGCCGACACCTGAGTGGGGCATGATGGTATCCGACGGCGTTGATTATTTCAACAAGATATGGGTTGCCGGATTCCCGGGCCTGGCGATTTTTACCATGGCGATGGGATCGAACTTCATCGGCGACGGACTCCGCGATCTGCTCGATCCGAGACTGCGCAAGCAGTTCTGATGGAAGTTTAGCGTGCGACTGCGGGATACGGCAGTGTCTGACATGTAACGGGAACGGTTCAGCTGAGACAGGAGAACGATATGAACAGGGAAAGAATATCAGAGGACAGGACGGATGCCGGCGGGCATCCTCAGGCAGTGATCCATATGGCGAACGGATCGGAGATCGTCATGGAGCTGCTGCCGGAAAATGCGCCGAACACCGTGAACAGTTTCATCTGGGCTGCGGGTACGGGCCTGATGGACCGTCATCCGGTGGAGAGGATTGTTCCCGGCAGCTGGATTGACGTTTCATATACGGCATTTGGCGCAGAAAAACTGCGGTATCTGATACCGAATGAATTTCAGCTTCACCCGGAGCTTCAGCCGCTTCCGTCACATCCGGGCGACGTCTGCATGGGCGGGTACGGAGAGGCCGGCCTGGCCGGCTGCGAGTTTTTCTTTCCGCTGCGCGACTGTCCGGAGCATCTGGGCGTTTATCCGGTCTTCGGTCATGTCCTGTCGGGAATGGAAGAACTGTACCGGCTGGAAAAGGTACCGACCGTGCCTGTTGACTTCCCGATCCCCGGTGTTGAAGTCAACACGCCGGTTGAACCACAGATCATTGATCACGTGGAACTGATCCTTCACGGCAGACGGTATCCTGAGCCGGTCCGCGTGAAGGATCCGGTGCTGCCGCCCAACTGGCAGTGAAGGGCAGGGCGGCCGTGTGACGCAGAGAGGTGTGACAGACTTATAACGGATAAATGAGTCTGTCTTCTCCGATGTTGCTGAGGTCCCGCTCAAGGTAGCGGCCGGCCAGCCATCTGGCCATCGGAAGATTCTGGTCG
Source organism: uncultured Eubacteriales bacterium (assembly GCA_900319355.1). Taxonomy (GTDB): domain Bacteria; phylum Bacillota; class Clostridia; order Lachnospirales; family Lachnospiraceae; genus Bilifractor. Next base: position 4,540 of record ONOC01000006.1, read on the forward strand.
AGATAGTTGCCGCAGTCGCGTGCCGCCGCACCCGGGATGTCTCCCTCAAAGTCGCGGATAAATTCGAATGTTCTTCTTACAAGCGGAACAATGTCCTTTGATTCATAGTCTCCTGCAAGAATCAGATAAAATCCTGTCCGGCATCCCATGGGACCGAAGTAGATGACGCGGTCCTTATATTCCGGATCATTTCTGAGAAATGTCGCTCCGAGATGCTCAATCGTATGAACCTCCGCCGTATTCATGACCGGTTCGCGGTTCGGCTCGGTCATCCGCAGGTCAAACGTCGTCAGCGTTTCGGCTCCGACATGATCCTTTCTTGATACATAGATCCCCGGAAGCAGTTTCAGGTGATTGACGGTAAAGCTTGCGATCTTTTCCAAAATACTCATCCTCCTTATGACTGATGCATCAATTGTACACCATCCGTGAAATTATGTTATAATTTTTCAGTCGGCGCATCGCGCCCGGATCCCTTTGTGTGCGACAGTGGCTGACAATGGGTGAGCAGTAACCTGAAGAGATGTCCGGTGACGGAACATTTCCGGAAAGCTGCGGTGCGTATGAGAAATCACTGAAACGGGAGAATCTGAGATGGAAGCAAAAGAGGCAAAGAGAAAAGTAATACTGACCGGTGACCGTCCTACGGGAAAGCTTCACCTTGGTCATTATGTCGGTTCGCTGCGGCGTCGTGTTCAGCTGCAGAATTCGGGGAAGTACGACGAGATCAATATTCTTGTCGCCGATGATCAGGCACTGACGGACAACTGGGACAATCCGAAAAAAATCCGCGACAACATTATCGAGGTCACACTGGATTACCTTTCCGTCGGCATTGATCCGGACAGGACGAATATCTGCATTCAGTCGGGTATTCCGGCACTGCATGCGCTGACTTTCTACTATATGAACCTGGTTACGACGCAGCGGCTGAGCAGGAACCCCACCGTCAAGAACGAGATGACACTCCGCGGATATTCCGATGAGGAAGGCGTCAATGACAATGTTGAGGGCCTGCCGGCAGGATTTTTCACCTACCCGGTATCCCAGGCGGCTGATATCACGGCGTTCAAGGCAACGACGGTGCCGGCCGGCGAGGATCAGGAGCCGATGCTGGAGCAGACCCGCGAGATCTGCCGGAAATTTAATTCAACCTATCAGTGCGATGTGCTTGTCGAGCCGGAGATTCTTCTCCCGGAGAACGAGACGCAGCGCCGCCTGCCCGGCATTGACGGCAAGGCGAAGATGTCGAAGTCGCTCGGCAACTGCATTTATCTCTCCGATGACCCGAAGACGGTGAAGCAGAAAGTGATGAGCATGTATACGGATCCGGAGCATCTGAATATCTCCGATCCCGGCCATGTCGAGGGCAATATGGTCTTTACCTATCTCGATGCCTTCAGCCGTGAGGATCAGTTTGCGGCATATCTGCCGGATTATCAGAATCTGGATGAGATGAAGGAGCATTACAGAAAGGGCGGCCTCGGCGATGTCAAATGCAAGAAATTCCTGATCAAGGTAATGGAAGAAATGCTGACGCCGATCCGTGCCGAGAGAGCTAAGTGGGAAAACAATATCTCCGATGTCTATGATATTCTGTGCGCCGGCACCGCAAAGGCAAGAGAGACCACGGGCAGAACACTTGATGAGGTCCGTCACGCCATGATGATCGATTATTTCGACGACAGGGACCGCATGATCAGTGACTGGGAAGAATGGATTCACCGCTGAGTCCGGCCGGCTTGCGGACAGCCGGTCAGCGTCGGTCAGAGTAATTTCTGCATGTCAGAGGGAACAGGCGCCTCGAAGTGCATGGCCTTCCCTGAGATCGGGTGAACAAAATCCAGCTTCCAGGAGTGAAGCGCCTGACGCGCGATCGGCACATCGTCCGGCACCGGATCATCCGGCTTCCTGAGACAGGACGGATTGTACAGCGTGTCGCCGGCAAGCGGATGGCCGAGGTAAGCCATATGCACACGGATCTGATGGGTTCTGCCCGTTTCCAGACGGAGCTCCAGAACGGAGCGGTCTGTTTCGGGAAGATACCTCAGCAGACGGTAATGCGTTACGGCGCGTTCTCCGTGTTCTGTATCCACACAGCGTTCAATAAGGGAACGGTCCTTTCTCCCGATGGGGAGATCGACCGTTCCTTCTTTTTCTGTCAGGCCTTCTGCCACTGCGAGGTAGGTGCGGTGAATTTCCCGGCTTCGGAGCGCCTGCTCCAGCACACAGGAGGATACGGCATTCTTGGCGACGATCAGAAGGCCTGTCGTGTCGCGGTCGAGCCTGTTGATGCAGCGGAATACAAAGGGAATCCCCTGCTGTTCATAATACAGGACCACACCGTTGCCGAGTGTGTTCTGCGGGTGGCTGATTGCGGGATGGATGGCCGTCCCGGCAGGCTTGTCCACAACCAGAATGTCCTCATCCTCAAAGGTAATGCCGAACGGCACCGGAGCAGGAACAATGTGAGAGGAGGAGACCGGGTCAGAGACGCGCGTCACCAGCACATCTCCCTCTGCCAGAGGGTGCTTCATGTAAGCATGAACGCCGTTCAGCAGCACCGCTGAAGGATCCGGCTTCATGGACTGCAGGATATGACGCGAGTAGCCTTTCTGCCGGAGGAAACTGTGAATATCCTGCCCCGCGTCTGCTTTTCCGATGCTGTAAGTAAAGGTGCGTTCCATCTGTGCCTCCGTCCGTGATACGTCATCATCATTCTGATGGTCATATCATAATCGTTCATTATTGAGAACGTCAAATTTTGGTGTTATACTTTCCGTGTCCGGCCTGAACGGACGGTTTGATTTCTGAATGATAAGAGAGGATAAGACACCATGGCGAATAAAGACAAAGAGAAATATGTAGCTTATGTCGGTACTTACACCCAGGGAACGAGCCTCGGTATTTATATTTATGACGTTGATGTGGAGGAGGGTACGCTGACCGAACGCAAGTATGTGCCGATCAGCAATTCTTCCTATCTCTGCCGTTCAGCCAACGGCAAATATCTGTATTCCATCGAGGATGAGGGTGTGGCTGTCTTCGCCATTAAGGATGACGGCGATCTCGAGATGATCAATCAGATCAAAATCAACGCGATGCGCGGCTGCTACATTTCCTGCGACCAGACCGGCCGGTACCTGTTTGTGGCAGGCTATCATGACGGCAAGGTGACGCTGATTCACACGCATCACGACGGAAGCCTCGGCTCGGTGATGGACGGCGTCTTCCACAAGGGCCTCGGCAGTGTGGCAGAGCGGAATTTCCGCCCTCACGTCAACTGCGTGAAGATGACACCCGACAACAAGTACCTCTGCGCCGTCGATAACGGCATCGATCAGGTAAAAATCTATTCGATCACCAAAGCAGACAAGCTCCATCTGGAGGACATTATCCGCTGTGAGCGCGAGTCCGGTCCGAGAATGATCCACTTCGGCAAAGACGGACGTTTTGCCTATATCCTGTTTGAGCTGAATAACACCATAGAAGTGTATTCCTATGAGGACAGAGACGGCTCGCCGGAATTCGAGAAGCTGCAGACCATCAGCACGACATCGGATAACGTGGACAAGATCCATGATGCCGCTTCCGGCATCACCCTTTCCCCGGACGGAAAGTTCCTGTTTACTTCGACGGCCGGCGACGATACAATTGCCATGTTCGAGATCAATCAGGAGACCGGTCTTCTGACCAAGAGATTTGCCCTGCCGTGCAGCGGCGTGTATCCCAAGGATATCGCCGTGTTCCCTGACGGGAAGCACATTGCGGCAGTTAACCATGAGTCCGGCACGATCACGACCTTCACCATTGATTATGATAAGAATATCATCGTTCAGAAGGGACGTCCGTGTACGGTCGATACACCGAACTGCATTCTGATCACCAGAATGGGTGTCTGAAACGGCCCCCGGATCACTGCAGATCTATCAGAAAGAGATGCGGCAGCGGGATTTTCCCGCGGCCGCATTTTATACGGAAAGCCGCAGGCCTTCCGGTGAAGCAATGACAGATATTCCTTAAAGGAGGAATGACATGGACAGAAAAGAACTGGCACTGAAGAAACACGAGGAATGGAAGGGCAAAATCGAGGTCATAAGCCGTGTGGCGATCAGAAATGCGGAGGATCTCTCCATCGCCTATACGCCGGGCGTCGCGGAGCCCTGCCTGAAGATCAGAGACGATGTGGATCTGTCATACAGGTACACCCGCCGGAGCAATCTGGTTGCTGTCATCACGGACGGCACGGCAGTGCTGGGACTCGGGGACATCGGTCCTGAGGCGGGCATGCCGGTCATGGAAGGCAAATGCGCCCTGTTCAAGACATTTGCCGACGTCGATGCCTTTCCCCTCTGCGTGAAGACGAAGGATGTCGATGAATTTGTCAATACCGTGGCGCTGATCTCCGGAAGCTTCGGCGGCATCAATCTGGAGGACATTGCGGCCCCCAGATGCTTCGAAATCGAGGAGAAACTGAAGAAGCGCTGCGACATCCCCGTTTTCCACGATGATCAGCACGGAACGGCGATCATCGTTCTTGCCGGTGTCATGAACGCGCTGAAGGTGACGGGCAGGAAAAAGGAAAACTGCCGCGTGGTTGTGAACGGCGCGGGGTCCGCCGGTATTGCCATCACAAAGCTGCTTCTGGATTATGGTTTCCCGGATATCACGATGTGCGACAAAACGGGCATCCTCTCGAAGGACAGTGAAAATCTGAACTGGATGCAGAGGAGCATGATGGAACGCACCAATCTTTCCGGACAGCACGGTACGCTGGCCGATGCGCTGAAGGGAGCGGATATTTTTGTCGGCGTGTCTGCGCCGGGTATTGTTACGCCGGAGATGGTCAGAACCATGAACAGGGATTCCATTTTCTTTGCCATGGCGAACCCGGTGCCGGAGATCATGCCCGACCTGGCCAGGGAAGCCGGTGCATGCGTCGTCGGCACGGGACGCAGTGATTTTCCGAACCAGGTCAACAATGTGCTGGCATTCCCGGGCGTTTTCCGCGGTGCCCTTGATGTGCGCGCCTCGGAAATCAATGAGGAGATGAAACTGGCGGCATCGCATGCGATCGCAGGTCTCGTGAGCGACAGCGAACTGGGCCCTGACCACATCCTTCCGGCGGCCTTTGATCCCGCCGTGGCACCTGCCGTTTCGAAGGCAGTAGCAGAGGCAGCGAGGAAAACAGGCGTCGCGAGAATCTGAAAATATCCCGCCGGACGATTCGGAAAGACATAAAAAGTTCATGAAAATCTTGTAAAAATCCGTAAAATCGTCCGGCTGTTCGATGACATTTTCCAACCTGCGTGCTATAATCTGAACTGTATGTGTATAGGGATGCCTCCCCGCCGCTTTCCGGAGGTCAGGCTGTCGAAATAAGTACACAAATTATATGCCCTTCATCAGGGCATGTAGCTTATAAACTTAAAGGAGGAACATGTAACATGGCAAGAAAAATGAAAACCATGGATGGTAACACAGCCGCAGCTCATGCTTCGTATGCGTTTACCGAAGTGGCAGCTATCTACCCGATCACTCCTTCTTCACCGATGGCAGAGCACACGGATGAGTGGGCTACCCAGGGAAGAAAGAACCTGTTCGGTCAGGAAGTCCAGATTACAGAGATGCAGTCTGAGGCAGGTGCAGCTGGTGCTGTTCACGGTGCAATTGCAGCCGGTGCACTGACCACCACCTATACCGCTTCTCAGGGACTTCTCCTGATGATCCCGAACATCTACAAGATCGCCGGTGAGCAGCTTCCTGCAGTATTTGATGTATCTGCAAGATGCGTTGCTACCCACGCACTGAATATCTTCGGTGATCATTCCGATGTATACGCGTGCCGTCAGACCGGTGCCGCTATGCTCTGCGAGTCTTCCGTACAGGAGGTTATGGACCTCACTCCTGTTGCTCATGCATCAGCACTGACAGGAAGCCTTCCGATCATCAACTTCTTCGATGGTTTCCGTACTTCTCATGAACTTCAGAAGATCGAGACCTGGGATTATGAAGATCTCAGAGATATGATCGATATGGAAGCACTGAAGAAATTCAAGAAGAATGCTCTGAACCCGGAGAACCCGAAGGAAATGGGTTCCGCTCAGAACCCGGATATCTTCTTCCAGACCCGTGAGGCCTGCAACACGAAGTATGACGAGTTCCCGGCAATCGTTCAGAAGTACATGGATATGGTCAACGCCAAGATCGGAACAGACTATAAACTGTTCAACTACTACGGCGCACCGGATGCAGAGCATATCATCATTGCCATGGGTTCCGTTAATGATACCATCGAGGAGACCATCGATTACCTGATGGCTCAGGGCCGCAAGGTAGGTCTTGTCAAGGTTCGTCTGTACAGACCTTTCTGCACCAGCGCACTGATCGATGCTATTCCGGATACCGTAAAGCAGATCTCCGTTCTTGACCGTACAAAGGAGCCGGGTTCCATCGGCGAGCCTCTGTACCTCGATGTTGTTGCAGCACTTCGCGACAGCAAGTTCAAAGATGTGAAGATTTTCGGCGGCCGTTACGGCCTCGGCTCCAAGGATACCACACCGGAGCAGATCGTTGCCGTATACGACAACACCGAGAAAGAGCACTTCACCATCGATATCGTTGATGATGTAACGAACCTGTCTCTGCCGGTAGGCGAGCCGCTCGTTACCACGCCGGAAGGCACAGTAAACTGCAAGTTCTGGGGTCTCGGCGCAGATGGTACCGTAGGTGCAAACAAGAACTCCATCAAGATCATCGGTGATAACACCGATATGTATGCACAGGCTTACTTCGACTATGATTCCAAGAAGTCCGGCGGTGTAACCATGTCTCACCTCCGCTTCGGCAAGAAGCCGATCAAGTCCACATACCTGATCCACAGAGCAAACTTCGTAGCATGCCATAACCCGTCCTATATCACCAAGTTCAACATGGTTCAGGAGCTTGTTGACGGAGGTTCCTTCCTTCTCAACTGCGCATGGACAGGAGAAGAGCTTGAGAAGCATCTGCCCGGACAGGTTAAGAAGTACATGTATGATCACAAGATCAACTTCTACACCATCGACGGTGTAAAGCTTGGTATTGAGACCGGCATGGGCCCGACACGTATCAACACCATCCTTCAGTCTGCGTTCTTCACCATTACGCAGATCATCCCGAATGAGAAGGCAATCAAGCTCATGAAGGACGCTGCTCAGGCAACCTACGGCCGCAAGGGTCAGGATGTCGTTGAGAAGAACTGGAAGGCTATTGATGCCGGTGCTACCGGATGGCAGAAGGTTGAGATTCCGGAGAGCTGGAAAGACTGCAAGGACGAGGGACTTGAGTTCCAGAAGACCAGCAAGGGCCGTAAGGACGCTGTTGATTTCGTCAACAACATTCAGATTGCCGTATCCTCTCAGGAGGGCAACAATCTGCCTGTTTCCAAGGTTCTTCCTTATGCAAACGGCGAAACTCCGTCCGGCACAGCTGCTTACGAGAAGCGTGGTATTGCAGTTAATGTTCCTATGTGGAATGCTGATAACTGTATCCAGTGTAACAGATGCTCGTTTGTATGTCCTCACGCAGCAATCCGTCCGTTCGCTATGACACCGGAAGAGGTTTCTGCAGCACCGGAAGGCTTCAGGAGCCTGGATATGACCGGTATGCCGGGATACAAGTTCAGCATCGGCATTTCCGCTCTCGACTGCACCGGCTGCGGTTCCTGCGCAAATGTATGCCCTGGCAAGAAGGGCGAGAAGGCTCTGACCATGGTTCCGCTCGCACAGGGCACAGAGAGCCAGAAGGGCTTCGATTATGCGGTTGAGCTTCCGGAGAAGAAGGATGTCATCGAGAAGTTCAAACTTACAACAGTAAAGGGATCTCAGTTCAAGCAGCCGCTGCTTGAGTTCTCAGGCGCATGCGCAGGCTGCGGCGAGACTCCTTACGTGAAACTGATCACTCAGATCTGCGGCGACAGAATGCAGATCGGCAACGCAACAGGATGCTCCTCTATCTGGGGCAACTCCTCACCGTCCACACCTTACACCATCAACAAAGAGGGCAGAGGTCCGGCATGGTCCAACTCCCTGTTTGAGGATGCTGCAGAGTTTGGTTATGGTATGCTGCTCGGCCAGAACGCTCTCAGAGAAGAGCTGAAGACCAAGGCAGAAGCTCTCGCAGAGAAGACACCTGCATACAAGGAAGTCGTTGATGCATACGTTGAGACCATGGCTGACGGCCCGGCTAACCGGATCGCTACAGACAAGCTGCTTGACGCCATCAAAGATGATGCTTCTGAAGAAGCTGCCTTCATCAAAGAGAACAAGCAGTTCCTTGCAAAGAAGTCCAACTGGGCATTCGGCGGCGACGGCTGGGGCTACGATATCGGATTCGGCGGACTCGATCATGTCATCGCATCCGGCAAGGATATCAATGTTCTTGTTATCGATACCGAGGTTTACTCCAACACCGGCGGACAGTCCTCCAAGGCTACCCCGACCGCAGCAGTTGCACAGTTCGCTGCAGGCGGCAAGGAGACCAAGAAGAAGGATCTGGCTTCCATCGCCATGTCCTATGGTTATGTATATGTAGCTCAGATTGCCATGGGTGCAGATTACAACCAGGCAGTCAAGGCAATCAGCGAGGCAGAGGCTTATCATGGCCCGTCACTGATCATCGCATATGCACCTTGCATCAACCATGGTATCCGCAAGGGCATGGGCAAGGCTATGACCGAGGAGAAGCTGGCAGTAGATTCCGGATACTGGCATCTGTTCCGTTACAACCCGGCACTGGTTGGCACGGACAAGCCGGCATTCACTCTCGACAGCAAGGTACCGGACGAGTCCATCTATCAGGATTTCCTGGATGGCGAGGTTCGTTACAACTCTCTGAAGAGAGCAAATCCTGCAAAGGCAGAGAGACTGCAGGCAAAGAACAAGGCAGAGGCGAAGGAGAGATATACTTATCTCAACAAGCTCGTCAAACTGTACGGACCGGAAGAATAATCCGGAACTTCACAGCATTTTCAGGGTCGGCGCACAGAAGTGCGCCGGCCCTTTTTCTGCGTTTCATGGACTTATAAATTCCGGCATGATATACTATGAACCGGCGGATTTTTATTTCAGATCCGTATGTCTGAGATTTCGAGGTACAGGTTATGACGATAGATAACAGTTTTATGATCAAGAAACTGAAGCAGTTTGACGAGATCTATGTTCTTTACTCATCCTTTACGCATCTTCCGTTTATCGAGTGCGATGATGAGACGATGGATGATCAGATCTACTGTTTCACCACAAAGGAAATGACGAATACCTTCGCTCATCCGTATATCCTGGAGAAGATTCTGCTCCAGGCGGTGCAGGTGCCGCAGAAGATGATGGATCAGTTCTTCAAGAGCCTCTATCTGTACGGCGTTAATGCGGTGATGATCCAGGATGAGGGAGCACCGGTTCGCGTGCAGCTTTCTCAGATCGAGGAGAAACCGGATCTGGAAGCGCTGAAGAACTCGAAGATTCCGCAGGCCAATCCGGAGCTGCAGCTGACAGCTATTTACTTTATGCAGGACCTGATGCGGCCGGTGAAGAGGGATACAGAGGAAAAGAGACATCTTCACGATCTCGAAGCCGATATGGCGCATTATCTTCTGAATTCCCGCTTTATCATCACAGCGGATGTATCGAAGCTGGACGGCAGAATCACCAAAGAAAACGTGGATAAGGCAGGTGTTCCGCTTGTGAAAACAAAGAACGGCCATGTATATCAGCCGGTCTATACAGATTTTGCGGAGCTGCAGCGATTCAACCATAACCACCAGGGACTGAAACTCCAGATGCTTCCTGTCACCTACGACAGACTGGAGGGATTCCTCACGTCTCAGGCGGAAGGCTTTGTCTTCAACCCTGCCGGTTTCAATCTGATTCTGAACCGTGATCAGCTGAAGAACATGCAGAAGAATTACGGAGAGACGGAAGCGTAAGCTGGAAAGGAGCAGGCACCGCATGTCTTCTGGCGACAGCGGCGCGGATAATCAGTATGAATGACGCATATGAAATCGTACAGCAGACCCGTGTGGAGGATATTCATTCCGACTGCACGCTGCTTGTGCATAAGAAGAGCGGCGCGCGTGTCGCTCTTCTTTCTAATGATGACAACAATAAGGTGTTTAATATCGCTTTTCGCACACCGCCGAAGAATTCAACGGGTGTGGCCCATATCATAGAGCATACGGTGCTCTGCGGTTCCAGAAAATTCCCGCTGAAGGATCCTTTTGTCGAGCTGGTGAAGGGTTCACTGAACACCTTCCTGAATGCCATGACTTACCCGGACAAGACCATGTTTCCGGTGGCGAGCTGCAATGACACGGATTTTCAGAACCTGATGGACGTGTATCTGGATGCCGTGTTCTATCCGAACATCTACAGGAATGAGAAGATTTTCCGGCAGGAAGGCTGGCACTACCAGATGGAGAAACCGGAGGATCCGCTGACATACAACGGTGTCGTATACAATGAGATGAAGGGCGCTTTCTCGTCGGCCGATGAGATCCTTTCGCGCACGGTGTTCAACGCACTGTTTCCGGATACACCTTACGGGGTGGAGTCCGGCGGCGACCCAGAGGTCATTCCGTCGCTCACCTATGAGGAATTTCTGGATTTTCACAGGAAATATTACCATCCGTCCAACAGCTATATCTGTCTGTACGGCAATATGAATATGGATGAAAAGCTCGGCTGGCTCGACAGGGAATATCTCTCGAAGTTTGACAGAACAGAGGTCGACTCCAAGATCGCAATGCAGAAATCGTTCGGGAAACCGATCGATATCAGAAGCGCCTATCCCGTGCTTGACGATGAGCCGGTGGAGGAGAATACGTTCCTGACCACCAGTATGGTGATCGGAGATTTTAAGGATGTGGAGCTGAACATCGCTTTCACGATCCTGGAATATGTGCTGCTTGACGCGCCGGGCGCACCGGTGAAAAAGGCCATTCTGGATGCGGGCATAGCGAAGGACGTCGAGGGCGAGTACAACGACGGCATTGAGCAGCCGTTTTTCTCCATCATCGCGAGAAACGCGGATGAAAAGAATAAAGACCGTTTCCTCGAGATTGTCCGCAGCACGCTTGAGGACCTGGCGGATCACGGGATTGACAGGAAGGCCATCGCAAGTGCGATCAATTACTATGAGTTCCGCTTCCGTGAGGCCGACTACGGCAGCATCCCGAAGGGACTGATGTATTCCATCGGCATGTTCGGTAGCTGGCTTTATGATGACAGGGATCCGTTCCGCTATCTCCGTGAACTGGAAACCTTTGAGAACATCAGGAAGAAAGCGGATCAAGGATATTTTGAGGATCTGATCAGGAAATATCTGCTGAACAATCCGCATTCCGCCGTGGTGACGCTCGTTCCGGAACGCGGACTGGCTGCCAAGCGGGACGCTGTGACGGCACAGAAGCTGGCCGCTCACAAGACAGAGCTTTCCGAAGAGCAGATCAGTGATATCGTGAAGGAAACACGTGAACTGAAAGCATATCAGGAATCCGCGGACAGCCCGGAGGCGCTGGCGTCGCTGCCGTTCCTGAAAAGACAGGATATTGAACGGAAGACGCCGTATGTGATCAGTGCGGAGGAAACCTCTGTCGACGGAACCGTTTACCTGAAGCATCATTATCAGACAAACGGCATCGCCTATCTGCAGCTTCTGTTTGATACGGAGAAGGTGCCTGACCGTCTGGTGCCGTATATCGGCATTCTGAAAACGGTGCTGGGTGTCGTGGATACAGAGCACTACGGCTATACGGACCTGTTTCATGAGATCAACGCCAGCACAGGCGGTATCAGTTTCGGCATTCAGGTGCAGGGAACGGATGTGACGGATGCCGGAAAGGGTCGCTGCTTCTTCGGCATCCGCGCGAAATATCTGTATCCGAAGAGAGATTTTGTCTTCCAGATGATAAAGGAGATACTGCTCACTTCGAAGCTTGATGATCACAGGCGTCTGCATGAGATCATCGACAGTACAAAGGCAGGACTTGAGGTCAGCCTCCCTGCTTCAGGCCATGTGACGGCAGCACACCGCGCAGCGGCATCGTTCAGCAGACTTGACGGCTGGAGCGAGAAGACGGCAGGGGTGGACCAGTATCATCTGGTGGAAGCCGTTCAGGCGCATTTTGATGAGCAGGCAGATGACCTGACAGAGAAGCTCACGGAGCTGATGCACATGATTTTCCGGCCGGAAAATCTCATGGTGAGCCTGAATGCGGAGGAAACCGGTGCAGCGGGAGAACCCGGAGGGTTTGACGGTATCGAAGACTGCATCAGGGATCTGAAGTCCGTGCTGTATACGGATTCAGTGGAGACAGGAAGTTTCAGCTGGACAGAGAGCAGGGCCAGCGAAGCCCTGATCACGCCGGGACAGGTGCAGTATGTGGCGGCTGCGGGAAATTACAGAAAGAAGGGCTACCCGTACACCGGCGCCTGGAATGTCCTGAAGAAGATGCTGAACTATGATTATCTGTGGATCAATCTCCGCGTGCTGGGCGGTGCCTACGGCTGCATGAGCGGTTTCAAGAGAGACGGAAGCTGCTATCTTGTTTCCTACAGGGATCCGCATCTGAAGCATACGCTGGAGATCTACAGAGGACTGCCGGATTATCTCAGAAAATATGATGCGGACGAGGATACGATGACCAAGCTGATCATCGGCACCATCAGTGATATGGATACACCGATGACGGCCTCGTCGAACGGTGCGTTTGCCCTGAATGCCTGGTTCTACGGCATCACAGAGAAAGATCTGCAGAAGAGCCGGGACGAGGTGCTTGACTGTGAGCCGTCCGATATCCGGGCACTGGCCGATCCGATGGAAGCTGTGCTTGAGGATGCCGCGGTCTGTGTCATCGGAAGTGAAACGGTGATCAGCCGTGACAGAGACGCCGTAAAGACGGTCCGTTCCTTTAATGATTTTGAATGAAAAACAGTGAGTGAAGCGATGGACGAAAGCAGGAAAAAATCCGGTTTCGTGGCGCTGATCGGCAGGCCGAACGTCGGGAAATCGACGCTGATGAATCATCTGATCGGTCAGAAAATTGCCATCACGTCAAGAAAACCGCAGACGACAAGAAATCAGATCCGTACCATTTACAATTCGGAGCGCGGGCAGATTGTCTTCGTGGATACACCGGGCATTCACCGCGCGTCGAACAAGCTCGGAGAATATATGGTCCGGGCGGCGGAGAATTCGCTTCACAGCGTGGATGCGGTGCTCTGGCTTGTTGAGCCCGGCAGCTATGCGGGCGCAGGCGACAGAAATATTGCCAGGACGCTGTCACGGGCAGGTCTTCCCGTCATTCTTGTCATCAACAAAATCGACAGGGTGAATAAAGCTGCTGTGGCGGCGACGATCGAGACGTTTCGGAGACTGCTGGATTTTGACGATGTGGTTGCCGTATCCGCGAAGCAGAGCACCAATCTGGATACGCTGACTGACAGCATCTACCGGGTGCTGCCTTACGGCCCTGCCTTTTTCCCGGAGGATGAGATCACGGATCAGCCCATGAGGCAGATCGCGGCTGAGATCATAAGGGAGAAGGCACTTCGTTCGCTCGGCGAGGAGGTGCCGCATGGCATCGCCGTAACGATCAGCCGCATGGCGGAACGCCCGGCCGGACACACCGGCAGGAAATCCGGCAGCGGCATGAAAGACCGGTCCGGAACGGACGGCAGTACAGATGCCGGACAGAAAACGGATCAGCGGAACGTGGCGGGTCAGAAAACGGATCAGCAGCGTGAGACGGAACCGGATACGATCACCGATATCGATGCGGAGATTATCTGCGAACGGGAATCCCACAAGGGAATTATCATCGGCAGGGGAGGCGCGATGCTGAAAAAAATCGGCAGCGAGGCCCGTGCAGACATTGAAAAAATGACCGGCACACGTGTGAATCTTCAGCTTCATGTCAAAGTGAAGGCAAACTGGCGCGAGAGCGACGTACTGGTGAAGAATTTCGGTTACGACAAAAAGAATCTGGAATGACTTAACGGGTGGAGACTGTGGCGACATGGTCTCCATCTGTGTTCCCGGCCGGATTCATCAGATGAACAAAGCCACAGTCGGCCTTGCGCACCCTTCAGGCGTGCAGTCCGCCTCTGGCATGCGACGGACTTATACAGTATGAAAGCAGGCGCCGGCCGGACGGGAAAGGAGGGAGCGGCGTGAGTGATCAGATTACCGTACAGGGCATGGTGCTGTCGACGATGCCGATCGGGGAGAATGACAAGCGGCTTGTGATTCTGACCCGGGAGCTCGGCTGCATCAGCACCTTTGCCCGCGGCGCGAGACGGCCCGGAAGCACACTGATGGCTGCGTCGAATCCCTTTGTGACCGGAAAATTCACCCTGATTCAGGGGAGAAACTCCTACAGCCTGATCGCGGCGGATGTCATGGATTATTTTACCGAACTGGCCACGGAACAGCCGGGTGTCTACTACGGCTATTATTTTCTGGATTTTGCCGCCTACTACGGGCGGGAGAATATCGACTGCACGGAGATGCTGAACCTTCTGTATGTATCGATGAAGGCGATTCTCAGAAGGCAGATGGACAGACGTCTGATCCGCAGGATTTTTGAGATCAGAATCATGACGATCAACGGGGAGTATGCCCTGGATGAGGAAACGGGACCGGAGACCAGGTATGTGATCGACTACATTATGCATGCACCGCTGACGAAGCTGTATACCTTCAGTGTGACCCCGGAGGTACAGAACGAACTGGACCGGAATACGGAAAAACATATCAGTGTCTCGGTTGACAGACCGCTGAAGAGCAGGAAGATTCTGGAGGTTATGACAAGCTGAAAAAATTTACCTGAATTAAAAAAAATGTACTGTTTTAAACGCATATTCGCTCTGATATACTTTTTAAGAGTGACGGAGAAGCAGTCCGCGCACGCAGAAGGAGGATGAACGGATGAAATACTATGCAGCGCTTGATTTCGGCGCTTCGAGCGGAAGAATGATGCTCGGCTGGCTGGAAAACGGAAAATTTCAGCTGAAGGAAGTGCATCGCTTCGAGAATGGTATGGTGAAAAAAGACGGGGAGCTCTGCTGGGAGCATGACCGTATTTTCAATGAGGTAAAGACGGCGTTCAAAAAGTGCCGCGAGATGGGTATGATGCCGTCATGCGTCGGCGTGGATACCTGGGGCGTGGATTTTGTTCTGCTGGATAAGGACGATCAGGTGATCGGCAATACGGTCGGCTACCGTGATCACCGCACCGACGGCATGGATGAGGAAGTTTACAGGATCATCCCCGAGAAAGAGCTTTACAGAAGAACCGGCATCCAGAAGGCCATCTTCAATACGATTTATCAGCTGATGGCAGTGAAGAAACAGCATCCGGAATATCTGGAGAAGGCGGAGACACTTCTCTACACACCGGATTATTATCATTTCCTGCTGACCGGTGAGAAGACCAATGAGTATACCATGGCGACAACCGGACAGCTGATCAGCGCAGAGACCAATGATTATGACTGGGAGATGATCGACAGACTCGGCTATCCGAGAAAAATCTTCCAGAAGCTGATCATGCCCGGTACGAAGATCGGACATCTCCGTCCGGAACTGGTGAAGGAGATCGGCTATGACTGCGAGGTTATCGCACCCTGCACCCATGATACAGGCTCGGCTGTTCTTTCCGTGCCGGCGAATGATGATGACTTCATCTACATCAGTTCCGGCACCTGGTCACTGATGGGCATTGAGAGACCGAAGGCTGATGCGAGCGAGATCAGTCAGCAGCACAATTTCACCAACGAGGGCGGCTATGATCACCGCTTCCGTTATCTGAAGAATATCATGGGCCTGTGGATGATCAATTCCGCGCGCCATGAGGTAAATGACCGTTACAGCTTCTCCGAGATCTGCGACATGGCAGAGCAGGAGAAGGATTTTCCTTCCCGCGTCGATGCCAACGACGAGGTATTCCTTTCGCCTGACAGCATGACGGAAGCCGTGAAGGATTACTGCCGGAGAACCGGACAGAAAGTTCCGGAGAATTTCGGTCAGCTCGCAACCGTGATCTACTGCTCACTTGCCGACTGCTATGCGAAGACGGCGAAGGAGCTTGAGGAGATCAGCGGACGCACCTTCAGCCGCATCCATATCGTGGGCGGCGGATGCAACGCTGACTATCTGAACCGCCTGACGGCGCGCGCGTGCCACAAAGAGGTTCATGCGGGTCCGTCCGAGGGAACGGCCATCGGCAATATTGCTGCACAGATGCTTGCCACAGGTGAGTTCAGCAGCGTTGAGGAAGTACGTGAAAACATCCACGAATCTTTCGGCGTAAAGGTATATAACGCCGAGGGTGAACTGGTAAAATAATAAAACAGGGAGGATTTCAAATGGCAACTGTTGATGAAAGATATGAGATTGCAAAAGCAGAATATGCGAAGCTCGGTATCGACACGGACGCTGCGATTCAGAAACTGAAGGACGTGCCGGTATCACTGCACTGCTGGCAGGGCGATGACGTACATGGATTTGACTCTGACGGCCCGCTGACCGGCGGCATCCAGACAACCGGAAATTATCCGGGCATTGCGAGAACACCGGATGAACTGCTGGCAGATATTGAGGAAGTCATGAAGCTCTGCCCCGGCAAAGCAAAACTGAACCTGCATGCTTCCTATGCGATTTTTGAAAAGGGCAAGGCTGTCGACAGAGACAAAATCGAGCCGAAGCATTTCCAGAAGTACGTGGATTTTGCAAAGAAGCATCACATGGGCATTGATTTTAACCCGACGTTCTTTTCACATCCCTGCAGCGGCGCTGACGGCATGAACCTCTCCAGTGCGGATCCGGATGTCAGAAAGTTCTGGATTGAGCACGGCAAAGCCTGCATCCGCATCGCAAATTATTTTGCAGAGGAGACCGGCGAGGTATGCGTCATGAACATCTGGACCGGCGACGGCCTGAAGGATGTGCCGGCGGATCGTATGGGTCCCCGCATGCGCTATAAGGATTCCGTAGATCAGATTCTTTCGGAGCCCTATGATTTCAATAAAGTAAAACCGTGCCTTGAGTCCAAGGTATTCGGCATCGGCGTGGAGTCCTTCACGTCAGGTTCTTCCGAGTTTGCCCTGCTGTATGCAGCATTCAACAAGGACAAACTGATCCCGCTGATGGATAACGGCCACTATCATCCGACGGAAGTCGTATCGGACAAAATCCCGGCCCTTCTGTGCTACTTCCCGGAGATCGCTCTTCACATCACCCGTCCGATTCGCTGGGATTCGGACCATGTGGTACTCTTTGACGATGAGCCGAAGGAGATGGCGAAGGAAATCATCCGCAACAATGCACTTGACAGAGTTCATATGGCTCTTGACTATTTTGATGCTTCGATCAACCGTGTATCTGCATGGGCAGTCGGCTTCCGTACATGGCAGAAGTGCCTGCTGAACGCTATGTGCCTTCCGAACGAAAAGCTGAAGAAGGAGCAGGATGCCGGCAACTTCACACAGCTTATGATCGATCAGGAAGCGGACAAGATGCTTCCGTTCGGCGATGTATGGGCAAAGTACTGCGAAGTATGCGGCGCACCTCAGGAAGGTGAGGAGTATTCCGCAGAAATTGCGAAGTACTGGAACGAGGTACAGGCGAAGAGAGTATGATTTCGCCGGTGATCTGAGATTTTAGAAGAATAGCAGTCCGTAACTTGCGGACCGGGGCGGCAGGAAACTGCCGCCCTTTTTTTATATACCGGTATTGTGGTCATCTTTTTTTCGTGTCAGCATCGTCACAGTCCAGACGCTGCGCGACGGTGACAGATAATGAGTAAACAGCGGGCGTTGACAGGACATGCCGTGTCTTCTATATTGAAGGCGTTGATTTTTCAAAACGGCAGATGATCATTCCGCCGCACATGAAGAGGCGGACGGATGAAATCGGATACAGGAGGAAGAAATGCGAATATTACTGATCCGGCACGGGGATCCTGATTATGTGCATGATGTGCTGACGGAGACCGGCCGCAGAGAGGCGGCGGAGCTTGCGGTTTTCATGGAGAAGGAGCACATTGATGAGATTTACAAGTCACCGCTCGGACGTGCACAGGAGACGGCATCGTACACCGAAAAGAAGACCGGCATGACAGGAAAGACCTGCGAGTGGCTGCAGGAATTTCCCGGAAAGCTTTCCGTTGATGCCGCGCCCTGGGTGAAGGATGCCTATCCTGACTGGACGGATCATCACAATGAAAAGAACGAGCGGATCTTCTGGGATATGCTGCCGGAGTGGCTCATGAAGAAGCCGGAGCTGCTGGATCCGGTGAAATGGAGAGAATCGGAACTGGCGAAGGTGAGCCCGCTGGTTCCCATGTACGATCATGTGACCGGAGAATTTGACCGGCTGCTGGCAGAACACGGATATGTGAGGGAAAACGGCCTGTACCATGTGGAGAAGGAAAACAGAAAGACACTGGCCTTCTTCTGTCACTTCGGCGTCAGCTGCGTGATTCTCTCGCATCTCTGGCACACGTCTCCGTTCATGAACTGGCACATGTTCTGCATGACGACCTCAACGGTGACGGAACTGGTGAGCGAGGAGCGGCGTCAGGGAACCGCGCTGTTCCGTGCGCTGAGAGTCGGCGACATGTCTCATCTGAAAGCGACGGGAGACAGGCCGGCCTTCGCGGGACGGTTCACGGAGGTCTATTCCGATATGTCGTCCAGACACTGAGCGGTGCCTGGTCACCATTGACCGTGGATGAGACACTGAGTGAATAACTGCCGTTACCGTTCAGACAGTGACCGGCAAAGAGTGAACAGTAACCGACAGTAACCGGCAGTCCGGCGGAACGGCCCGCTGTCTTGACAAAACATTCTCCGGCGCCTTATCATAAAACGGCTAATGCTTTCATATGGAAAATGCAGCCTTAGAGCAGGAGGACTCTGACCTGATGGATAAAGAACTTGCCAAAACATATGATCCGAAGCAGATTGAGGATCGGATTTATCAGAAATGGGTGGATAAAGGATATTTTCATGCCAAAGTGGACAAACGCAAAAAGCCGTTTTCCATTGTCATGCCGCCGCCGAATATCACCGGAAAACTTCACATGGGCCATGCGCTCGACAACACGATGCAGGATATTCTCTGCCGCTATAAGAGAATGCAGGGCTATGAGGTGCTCTGGCAGCCCGGTACGGATCACGCTGCGATCGCCACAGAGGTCAAGGTCACCAATGCGCTGAAGGAAAAGGGAATCGACAAGCACGAAATCGGACGTGAGAAATTCCTCGATTACTGCTGGCAGTGGCGCGACGAATACGGCCGCACCATCATCAACCAGCTGAAGAAACTCGGTTCTTCCGCCGACTGGGACCGCGAGCGCTTCACCATGGATGAAGGCTGCTCAAAGGCTGTAGAAGAGGTGTTCTGCAGACTCTATGAAAAGGGATATATCTACCGCGGAAGCCGGATCATCAACTGGTGCCCGAAGTGCCAGACGTCTCTGTCTGACGCCGAGGTGGAACATGTGGATCAGGACGGATTTTTCTGGCACATCAATTATCCGATCGTCGGTGAGCCCGGTAAATTCGTGGAGATTGCCACGACCCGTCCGGAGACGCTGCTCGGCGATACGGCTGTTGCCGTCAATCCGGATGACGAGCGGTACAAAGACCTCGTCGGCAAGATGCTTGAGCTTCCGCTGACAGACCGGCAGATCCCCGTGATTGCCGATGCCTATGTAGACAGAGATTTCGGAACCGGCTGTGTAAAAATCACACCCGCACATGATCCTAACGACTTTGAAGTCGGCAGACGTCACAACCTTGAGGAGATCAACATTCTCAATGACGATGCGACCCTGAACGACAGATGCGGCAGATATGCCGGCATGGACCGCTATGAGGCGAGAAAAGCCGTAGTGGAGGATCTGGAGAAACTGGGCCTTCTGGTAAAGGTTGTTCCGCATACGCATGCGGTCGGCACACATGACCGCTGCCACACGACCGTTGAGCCCATGGTCAAGCCGCAGTGGTTTGTCCGCATGAAGGAGATGGGTCAGGCGGCGCTTGATGCCTATCACCGCGGCGAGCTGAATTTTGTTCCTGAAAATTACGGAAAGACGTACGAGCACTGGCTTGAGAATATCAAGGACTGGTGCATTTCCAGACAGCTCTGGTGGGGCCACCGGATCCCGGCCTATTACTGCCAGGACTGCGGGGAGATTGTCGTACACAGGGGCGGCGCACCGGACAGATGTCCGAAGTGCGGCGGCACGCATTTCAGGCAGGAAGAGGATACACTCGATACCTGGTTCTCTTCGGCACTGTGGCCGTTCTCCACGCTCGGATGGCCTGAGAAGACGCCGGAACTTGACTATTTCTATCCGACGGATGTTCTGGTGACGGGCTATGACATCATCTTCTTCTGGGTCATCAGGATGGTTTTCTCTGCGATCGAGCAGACCGGCGAGGTTCCCTTCCATCACGTGCTGATTCACGGACTGGTGCGCGATTCGCAGGGACGGAAGATGAGCAAATCCCTCGGCAACGGCATCGATCCGCTCGAGGTAATCGATAAATACGGCGCGGATGCCTTAAGGCTGACGCTGATGACGGGCAACGCACCGGGCAACGACATGCGTTTCTACTGGGAAAGAGTAGAGGCGAGCCGTAACTTCGCCAATAAGGTATGGAACGCGTCACGTTTCATCCTGATGAATATGGAGGGAGCCGAAATTCCGGCAACGGTCGACGTACAGACGCTGCCGCTTCCGGCGAAGTGGATCCTGCATAAGGTCAACGTGCTTGCGAAGGATGTCACCGAGAACATGGACAGATACGAACTTGGCATTGCCGTGCAGAAGGTTCATGATTTTATCTGGAACGAGTTCTGCGACTGGTATATCGAGATCGTAAAGCCGGTGCTTTTCAGTGCTGATGCGGAAGAGAAGGGCAGGGTGCTCTGGGTGCTCCGCACCGTTCTTTCCAATGCGCTGAAGATGCTCCATCCGTTTATGCCGTTCATCACCGAGGAGATTTACTGCACGCTGAATCAGGAGGAGGAATCCATCATGACTGCCTCCTGGCCGGAGTACAGAGATGACTGGTCCTTCCCGGTGGAGCATGACATCACAGAGATCATCAAGGAAGCGGTCCGACGCGTCCGGGATCTCCGTACCGCGCACAACGTGGCGCCTTCGAGAAAGGCCACGGTCTTCGTGGTTTCTCCTGACGAGGATGTACTGAACCATTTCCGCATGGCATCCGATTTCTTCGGCGCGCTTATTCATGCGGACGGACAGGTGAAGCTGCAGACTGACAAGACGGGCATCGATGATGACGCGTTCTCCGCCGTGATCCCGGGTGCGACGATCTACATCCCGTTCGCTGATCTGGTAGATACGGCGAAGGAGCTGGAACGTCTCGGGAAGGAGAAGGAGCGGCTGGCGAAGGAGATTGCCCGTGGAAAGGGCATGCTCGGCAACGAGAAGTTCATCAGCCGGGCGCCGGCGGAAAAGGTTGAGTCCGAGCGTGAAAAACTGGCCAATTATGAAAAAGAAGCGGCTCAGGTGGCAGCAGCGCTGGAGCAGCTTATGAAAAAAGCCGGAAAGTAAGGCTCCGGCCGGACATGCGGACAGGAAGTGCAGAGATGACATCGTACAGGGATGCGGCATCTTATCTTGAGGAAATTCCGAAGTTCACAAAGAAGACAGAGCTCTCGCATACGCGGAGGATCCTGGAAAGACTGGGCGGCCCGGATGACAGTCTGCGTTTCATTCATGTGGCAGGTACGAACGGCAAGGGCAGCGTCTGTGCTTTTCTGGATGCTGCCTTCCGCGAGGCCGGGTATCACACGGCGATGTTCACAAGTCCTCACCTGGTGCGGGTGAATGAACGGTTCAGGATCGACGGGCAGGATGTGTCAGATGACCGTTTCGCCGCGGCATTTGACGAGGTGATGCGGGCCGTCAGAAGTCTTCAGGCAGAAGATGCGGCGTTTGAGCATCCGACGTATTTTGAGACGCTTTTTCTGATGGGCATGATACTGTTCCGCGATGCACGTCCCGCGCCGGATGTTGTGATTCTGGAAACCGGCATGGGCGGGAGACTGGATGCGACGAATGTGATCCGTCATCCCGCCCTCTGTGTCATTACATCCATCAGTCTGGATCATACGCAGTACCTCGGCAGCACCATCCCCGGGATCGCGGGAGAGAAAGCCGGCATCATCAAGCCGGGCGTCCCTGTGATATATGATGCGGGAAGAAGCGATGCGTCGGAGGTGATCTGCGCCAGGGCAGCGGCTGTAAACAGTCCTGCTTTTCCCGTGAGTCCGGATGACATAAGAGAGATCCGTCTGGATGAACGGGGGACGGCGTTCGCTGTCGGGGGACAGATTTTTCATGAAACGGTGCTCTTTATCCCTGAGATCGCGGAATACCAGATGATGAATGCCGCGCTTGCCTATACGGCGCTTCAG
The DNA here is from genome assembly GCA_900319355.1 of uncultured Eubacteriales bacterium. GTDB lineage: Bacteria > Bacillota > Clostridia > Lachnospirales > Lachnospiraceae > Bilifractor. The sequence continues at coordinate 27,034 of ONOC01000006.1, forward strand.
GTCTGGAACAGGACACAGCACGGGGCGGAGGTTTCTCCGGAGGCGGTTCGCTCCGGTTTTGCGAAGATGACGTGGCCGTGCAGGATGGAGACGGTGCTTCCCCGCGTGGTGGTGGACGGAGCCCACAATCCGGACGGTGTGGCGCAGTTTATCCGCACGGTGCAGAGGTTCCACAGGACAGCGGAGATTACCCTCCTGTTCGGTGCCGTGAGTGACAAGAATTATGATGCCATGATCAGAGAAATGGCGGAGGGCATCCGGCCGGAGCGCGTGGTGACGACAAAAATCGCCGGGAAGAGAGAAGCGTCTGAGGAGATTTTTGCGGCGCTTTTCCGGCAATATGGCGTGAAAGAGGTCTTTTCCGATCCCTCGCCCGCGCGGGCTTTTGAAATCGCGGAGGCGCTGGCGGGAGACGGCATGCTGTTCTGCGCCGGCTCGCTGTATCTGGCAGGAGAGATCAGAGAAGAAGCGATGAAAATCCGGGAGAAATCCCGGGGGAATCAACGTTGAATTTCCGCCGGCGTCCCGGAAGGCGGACGTTGCACCGGAGTCGGCACAGCGCATCTGTGCCATGACAACAGAGTGCATCGGACATGGCAGCAGAGTGCATCGGCCATGTCGGCACAGCCCATCGGACATGACGGCACAGCGCATCTGTGCCATGGCGGCACAGTGCATCTGTGCCATGGCGGCACAGTGCATCGGACATGGCGGGACAGCGGCAGGAAAGAGACAGGCAACAGGAGAATGTGAATGCTGGATTTTGACGAGGAACTGAAAAAATTCAAACCGTCCCTGGAAATGGAAAATATCGAGGACGTTGTCAGGCACGAGGATCTGACGGACATCATTGAGGTCCTCCGTGATCTGGGAACGGAAGCGCGTCAGGAAGACGCCGGAGATCATCAATGACCAATGCTGAAAAGAAGGCTGGCCTGCTCTCCAGCCGCCTCTACAACGAGGCACTGGACCGCGCGCAGATCCATGATCTGACGGGAGCGGCGGAGAAGCTTCGCATCAGCCTCCAGTTCAATCAGAAGAATATTCCTGCCCGCAATCTGTACGGCCTCGTGCTGTATGAACGGGGCGAGGCAGGAGAGGCGCTTCATCAGTGGATTCTGAGTCAGAATCTTCTTCCGGCGGGCAATCCGGCATCTTATTATATCCAGAATGTGCAGAAGGACACCGCCCGCATCAGACAGATGAACCGCGGTGTCAGTGATTATAACGAGGCACTGAGAAACTGTCAGGAAGGCAATGAGGATGTGGGAGCGCTGCGGCTGCGCCGCGCGGTCCAGAAAAATCCGAAGCTTGTGGACGCCTTTGTGCTGCTGGCGCTGATTGATATAAAAGAAAAGCGGTTCAATCATGCGCGCCGCATGCTGCTGCGTGCGCTTCGAATCGACAGGTATCATCCGGATGCGATGCGGTACCTGCAGGAGGTGCGTGAGCAGACCGGTGCCGCCGGCGCCAGAACAGCGTCGGAGGAAGAGGTGACGGATATCGTGGCCCCTGCAGCGGGAAAAGAGGGACGGCGTCTGCCGGTCCGCAATATTTTCCGCGTCGGGAACAATTTTTCTCCCGCCGTCAATATTATCTTCGGCGTGGCGGTGGGCCTGCTTGCCGCATGCTTTCTGATCGTGCCCGGCGTGAGAGCGTCAGCCGTGAAGAACAGCAGCGACAGAATTGTGGAATCGACGACAACCATCGACTCACAGAATTCAAAAATCGACGAGCTGCAGTCTTCTCTTGATGCAAAGGACAAAGAAATTTCCGACGCACAGGATGCCGAAAAAAAGGCGAAGACAGCGGCGGATTCGGCGGAACATCTGCTGAAGGCCATGCAGGCGTCGGAGGGACAGGATTATACAACGGCGCTTCAGGAAATCGATCAGGTGGATGAAAGCCTTCTGACGGCTGACGAGAAGACGATCTATGATGCTCTGTCCGGCTCGCTTTCAGGCCAGGCATATGATATCTACGTCAGCCTCGGCCAGACGGCCTATTATCAGGAGGACTGGAAGACAGCGGCGGAAAATCTGGAGAAGGCCGTGGCGCTGACGCCGGACGATTACGATTCGTATGTCCTTCTGGTGTACTGTTATCAGCATCTGAACGATCAGGATAAAGAACTTGAAACCTGGAAGAAGATCGCAACGCAGTTTGCCGGGTCGCAGGAAGGCGATTATGCGCAGTCTCAGGCGGATGCGCTGGAACAGCAGTCAGGCGGCAGCACGGATGACACGTCATCCGGCGCGGCCACTGATGAGACGGCGTCTGACGGCAGCGGCACGGACGGCACGGCGGGTACAGGTACGAACGGAACGACCGGCACGGACGCGAACGGCACAGCAGGTACAGGCACCGGCAGAACGGCAGCTGCAGGCGGAACCGCTGATACAGGTACAGCGGGCTGAGGAAAGGAAAGACAGGTGTGAGGCAGAAATTACTGAGAGAACTGGCGTCCGTTGCGGGAACGGATCATGTCCGTGAAAATGAACCGATGCGTCTTCATACGACTTTTCGCATCGGCGGTCCGGCGGATCTGTTTATCACGCTGAAAGATCCGCGTAAGGCAGGCCCTGTCATGGAGCTTCTGAGAGGCTGCGGCGTTCCGGTTTTTGTGCTGGGCAACGGGAGCAATGTGCTGGTGAGTGACGATGGTTTCCGCGGCGCCGTGATCAGGATGGCCGGCAGTGCTTCGGATATCCGTGTCAGCGACGGTGTGATCAGAGCACCGGCAGGTGTGCTTCTCTCATCGGTTGCTGCGGCCGCACTTCATCACAGTCTTACAGGGCTGGAGTTTGCCTCGGGTATTCCGGGCACGGTCGGCGGCGCCTGCGTGATGAATGCGGGGGCATACGGCGGCGAGATGCGGGATGTGCTGACCCATGTCACCGTTCTGGATGAGAATTTTGAGATCAGGAGGATGCCGGCAGATCAGCTGGGCCTTGGCTACCGGACAAGCCGGATCCAGGACATGCCCTGGACGGTCCTTGAAGCGGAATGCTGTCTTGAAAAAGGCGAAGAAAGTGCGATTCTTTCGCGCATGAATGAACTGAAAGAGAAAAGAACAGCGAAACAGCCGCTGGAATTTCCGAGTGCCGGAAGCACATTTAAAAGGCCGGAGGGATTTTTCGCGGGAAAGCTGATTGAAGAGGCGGGCCTGCGCGGATTTTCATGCGGAGGCGCGCAGGTATCGGAAAAACACTGCGGATTCGTTATCAGCAGAAAGGATGCGACGGCCGCCGATGTCCTCGGCGTGATCCGTGAGGTGCAGCGGCGGGTGGCTGAGAATGCAGGCGTTCTTCTGGAACCGGAAATCAGGATGCTCGGCTTCGAAGAGGAGTGAACAAAGAAGCGTGAGGGGGAAGTGCGATGGCTCTGAAACTGATCTTTGTGACAGGCATGTCGGGGGCCGGCAAGTCGACGGCACTGAAAATGCTCGAGGATATGGGGTTCATGTGCGTCGACAACATGCCGGTGCAGCTGATCGGCAAAATGGTTGAGCTGACGGTGAGCGGCAGCACGGTGGCAGGCAGTGACAGCAGGATCGCCTTCGGCGTCGACATCAGAAGCGGCGCCCATCTGCCCGAACTCATGAAAGTCGTTCAGAAATTCCGGAACGATGACATCGACTGCAAGATCATCTTCCTGGATTCGGATGACAGCACGCTGATCAAGCGCTATAAAGAAACCAGAAGACGCCATCCGCTGGCGAAGAACGGTCGCGTGGAGACCGGCATCACCGAGGAGCGGAAAAGAATGCAGCCCATCCGCGACGGGGCTGACTATATCATTGATACGAGCCATCTGCTGACGCGGGAACTCCGGGAGGAGCTGAGAAAAATCTTTTCGGGCGGCTCGGATTTCCGGAGCCTGATGGTTTCCGTACTTTCCTTCGGCTTCAAATACGGGATCCCCGAGGACGCGGATATCGTGATGGATGTGCGTTTCCTGCCGAATCCGTATTATGTGCCGGAGCTGAAGCAGCTGACCGGAAATGATAAGGAAGTCAGAGATTTCGTCATGGGCTACGAGGTTTCCAGAACTTTCCTGACGAAGATTCTGGATCTGCTGCAGTTTCTGATTCCCAATTACATTGAAGAAGGGCGCAGCCAGCTGGTCATTGCCATCGGCTGCACAGGCGGCAGGCACCGGTCCGTCACGATAGCGAACGAGATCGCAGAGGCGCTGGACGGCAACGATACCTATGGCCTGAGGCTTGAGCACCGGGATATCGACCGCGATCCCGTCACGAAAAAACTGTGAGTGACGCTGCGGACGGCCGGTGAGAGACGGAAGAGGCCGGAAGATTTTCATGTCATTTTCACAGGATGTAAAAAACGAACTGTATGATACCGTCGACAGTGCGCGTCACTGCCGGATCGCGGAGCTTGCCGCGCTGATCCGTTTCTGCGGCAAAAGGGACGGGGACGGCGCGCTGATTTTTGAAACAGGTCATCCGGAGCTGCTCCGCCTTTATGTGAGGCTGCTGAGACTTGTGTTTCATCTGGAGGACGGCATAGAGGTCAGGGATACGGAACGGAAGAAGACGGACTTCTGCATGGCCCGGGTCGGCGACAGCGCTGTGGCGGCAAAAATCCTGCAGACGATCGACGCCCCGACACCGGTGCACAGCGTGATACTTCAGCGGAACTGCTGCCGGCGGGCGTTCATCAGGGGAGCGTTTCTGGCGGCGGGATCGGTCAGCGATCCGAATCGCTCCTATCACTTTGAGATTGTCTGCGAGACAGCGGAAACAGCGGAGGATGTGTGCAGCATACTTCGCCTGCTGGAGACGGATGCGCGGATGGTGAAGCGGCAGCGGTATGAGGTGGTTTATGTGAAGGAGAGCGCTCAGATCTCCGATCTTATCGGTATGATGGGCGCAAACGTCTCGCTTCTGAATTTTGAAAATGTCCGGATTGTGCGGGAAGTCAGGGGAGGCGTCAACCGGAAAGTTAACTGCGAAACCGCCAATATCGAGAAAACAGCGACCGCCGCAGCCCGTCAGATCGACGACATCCGCTACATTGAGAAGACGGTCGGGTTTTCCAAATTGTCAAAGGCACTTGACGAAATGGCTGAAATTCGGTTACAATATCCAACGGCGACGCTGGCAGAATTAGGGCAGCTGCTTAACCCGCCGGTCAGCAAATCAGGAGTAAACCACAGACTCAGGGAACTGAGCCGGATGGCAGATGACCTGCGCAATACAAGGAGGCAGTAAGAAATGGTGGAGGAAAGTGTAACGATTCAGATCCCCAATGGTCTGGAGACCAGACCGATCGCGATGCTTGTACAGGTTGCGAGTCAGTACGAGAGCACTGTTCACCTTGAAAACGGAACGAAAAACGTGAATGCGAAGAGCATTATGGGTATGATGACACTTGGCCTCGATAACGGCGAGAAGGTGAAGGTCACTGCCGACGGTCCGGATGAAAAGGAAGCTCTGAAAAGCATCGTGAGTTTTCTTACAAAGGACCAGTAAAAACACTGAAGGCATATAACCGGCTGCGTCAGGCAGCCGGATTTTTTATGTGCAGCATGAACCGCAGCCGGACCGGGGGCATCAGATTCCGGAGAATTCCGGAGAATTTATATTAAAACTGCTTGTCATACTCAGAAAAGTATATATAATAGAAATAAGACAGGATTTCCTGAAAGGAAGTGATTTTCAGGCAGATCCGCACACGAATCAGACAGCCGGCCGTCGGCCGGAACCTTTCTTATTTTCAGGAAGCCTTCCGCTTTCCTGTATTTATCCCGTAATTTTCAGGCTTTCAGTCAGGTTTTCTTTCTCACAGGAGAAAGTGTCATCAGATGGGAAATGCTGTCTTTTTCCGCTGGTTCCGTGTCCGGATGCCGTCGCATACTGATCTTTTCTGCTGCGGCTGTGGCAGAACGGCGAAATTTCAGCAGGAGAAAACACTTATGCAAAAGGTTTCTTTGATGATTTTTTCCGCCGCGGCAGAGACTGAGGATGCATCGCACGGCGGTACAGCAGGAACCGCTTCCCCGTCCTTACCCGTTATGATTTCCCGCGATACGCAAGGGCGGCGGGGCGGTTCCGCTTTACTTTCGCAAAACGGTTGGGTATACTTGCTTTAACGATGCGGGCGTCCTGGAGGTGTCTTCTGTGAGTCCGCCGGTACTGTCAGGAAGAACAGCGTTAAAGAGGGTGATGCCATTTGAAGATAGAAAGAATCAGTGATAATCAGATTCGATGCACATTGACGAATGAAGACCTCAGTGTGCGCAACATCAGACTGAGTGAGCTGGCCTATGGTTCGCCGAAGACCAGAAAGCTGTTCCGTGAGCTGATGGAAGAGGCCGCCACGGAGACAGGCTTTGATACCCAGGGGATGCCGCTGATGGTGGAAGCCATACCGACTTCCGCGGACAGCCTGATGCTGATTGTGACAAGAGTGGATGATCCGGAGGAACTGGATGCGAGATTTTCCAGATTTTCCAGACAGCAGAGCGACCCGGAGAGCGAACCGCAGCAGGCGGGAGGCACCGGAAACGGTCAGGCGCAGGGGGATTCCGATTCGGATGAACTGGAGCGGCTTTTCCGGAAGCTTTTTGAGACGATCGGCCATATGAACGGCAGCGAGGAAGAGGTAAAAAATTCAGATACGGGCAGCGGAGCGCAGGCACAGCGCATGCTTTCCGGCGCCGCTGCTGCCGGGAGCAGGAACGGTCAGCCGGCGGAAGGCACCGGGAGCCCGGCAGGAGACAGACGAAGAGACGCACACAGAATCATCAGCGCCAGAGCTTTTCAGTTCGAGACGCTCGATGATGTGATCGATGCGGCACATACGGCAGCGGGATCCTACCGCGGCAGGAATGCGCTGTACCGTATGAAGAACAGAAGCGGATATGAGCTGACGGTACATATCGGCAGTTCGCCGAAGAGCTTTGCGAGAGTGTGCACACTTCTTTCGGAATACGGCAGGCCTGTCAGCTGTCCGGCTGCGAGAGAATCCTATCTTGCGGAGCACGGCGATGTGCTGATCCGGTCGGGAGCGCTGAAGAAGCTCTCCGCCGTCAGATAAACAGAAGCAGTTGAGGAGCCGGCGGGTCAGCCGGCTCTTTTTCTTTCAGAAAACCACATTCTTCCCCTTCATGCGGCCCGGATTTCCCCAAAATGGGTATTCCGTATGCAAATCAGGGGTAAAATCGCCATGAATCCTCCACTTCTTGTTAAATATCCCATAACATGGTAAAATAGATAAATTCATGGGCCAGCATCAGAACTTAAATTTATGCGGCATAAGAAGGCTGACCGAAAAAACTCAGAGGGGTTTTACACTATGGCACGAAGACGTAAAAAAAGGAGTTCACCGCTCCCGGTGCTCATCCTGTTTGCGGCAGCCGCACTGCTCACAGTCGGTCTGGTAAAGCTGTATCCGCAGATGCAGGAGTCATCGGCAACGGCAGATCTGAACAGTTATTTCGGCGTTTCTGACGGCGAAGCCGCACTTGTGGTCAACAATGAGATTCTGGATGCCCGGGGTGTGGTAAAGGATGACGATATCTATGTGGATTATGATACCGTCACAAAGTACTTTAACGACATGTTCTGCTGGGACAAAGATTCACAGCAGATGCTGCTGACACTGCCGAAAGGCACGGAGATCTATAAGGACGGCGACGGTTCGCTCCTTCTGATCGACGGTAAGCCATATCTTTCCGCCTCATGCATCAAAGAGGACTCGGATATTGACATGGAAGTTTACGACAGCCCTGAGAGGATCGTCGCGCGGACCGTGTGGGACAACGTTCCCACGGAGACAGTGACGCAGGACACAAAGCTCAGAACTGCCGAAGGAAAAAGAAGCGAAATCCTCACATCACTTTCCAGGGGAGATACCGTGATTCTCACACAGAACGCGGACAAATGGTGCTGCGTTTCCACCAGTGACGGTTTTACCGGCTATGTGGAGAAGGAAAGCCTCGAGTCCGGCGGAGAACTCACACACACTTCAGCCCCGGGATTCTCCTATTCCAAAATTACAATGAAGGGCAAAGTCATTCTCGGATGGCAGTATGCTGAATCTGACAGCGGCGCATCCCAGCTGACGCAGCTGACGAACGGCACCGGTGTCAACGTCGTTTCTCCGACATGGTTCAGAGTGACGGACAGAAAGGGAACGGTGGCGTCCATTGCAGACAGCAATTACACGGCGCTTGCACATCAGGCGGGCATCAGTGTCTGGGGATGCTATCAGGATGTCAATGACGGTGACGGTATCTCCGCAGGGGATTATCTGTCTTCCTACAGCACGCGTCAGCATATCATCACGCAGCTGATGGATGCGGCCGAAAGCTCCGGCATGGACGGCATCAACCTGGACATCGAAACCATCACGGAAGAGACGACGCCGCTGTATCTGCAGTTCATCCGTGAACTCTGCGAGGCGGCGCATAAGAAAAATCTGATTGTTTCGGTAGATAATTATGCTTCCGTTTATACGAAATATCTGAACCGTGCCGAACAGGCAAAAACAGCGGATTATCTCGTCATCATGGGATATGATGAGCACACGGCGGGTTCCACGGAGGCAGGTTCGGTCTCCTCTCTGCCGTTTGTTGAGGAGGCCATCACGGATCTGATCGGAGAGGGAGTAGACCCGTCTCAGATCATCGAAGGCATTCCGTTCTATTCCAGAGGATGGACGCAGGCCGCGGGAGAAGAGGTGCCTTCCAGCGAGACACTGGCCATGGGAGACCAGCAGAGCTGGGCCGACATGTACGGTATTCATACCGACTGGGATGCGAAACTGGGCCAGTACACCGGTTCCTCATCGACGGAAGACGGCGTCACCCACAGCATCTGGATCGAGGACGACCGTTCCATAGAAGAGAAAATGAAACTGATCAGACAGTATGATCTGGCCGGGGTGGCCACCTGGAGGCTCGGACTCGAGGACAGCGGCGTGTGGAGCATTATCAGAAAATATATGGAATGATATATTTGCACAATTTTCGGGAGCATTTAGAGCTCACATGGTGTAATATAGAAAAGAGCGTCCGGAGAGATTTTTCCGTCGCCGGAACGGCAGTATCAGCGTAACGATACCGTAGAAGGGAGAGTGCGAAATGGCAACACCGGAGGAAATGTTCAGAACAGCGAAATTCGGCGGTTATGATAAAGATGATGTCGAACAGGAAATTCAGCGCCTCAATGACGCTGCCATGGTCGAGAAGAATGAGCTGAAGGGAAAGCTTGATCAGGCCAATGCGAAGATCAGAGCGCAGGCTCAGGAGCTTGAGGTCCGCAGTGCGAAGATCAAGGAACTTCAGGACGCATTGATTGCCAAGGATACAGAACTGCAGAATGTGGAGAAGGAAGTAAAGGATAAGTATCAGTCCTATGTGGACAACTATGATACGATCGGCAGCCTGATCTACGAGGCCAAAATCCGCGCGAAACAGGTGGATCGGGAGACTGAGGCACAGCGTCAGCGCATTCTTGCCGAGGCCAATGCCGAGGCGCAGAAGGTCAAAGACAACGCACAGGCCGAATGCAAGCAGATCCTTGAGGATACACAGAAGAAGATCGATGAGAAGAACCGCGAGGGCAAGCTGCAGTATGCCGCCATACAGGAAGAGCTTTCGCATGTGATTGACACGTTTAATCAGGTGCAGAAGCAGTTTATGAATTCCTACAGGGACATTCAGAACATTGTCAACGAGGAGCCTGCCAGCAGCTTCACGCAGTCCGGCGACAAGGATTTTGAGAGCAGACCGGACACGGATGCCGCGGCACCTGATGATGAATTTGCAGCAGGAAATACAGAAGAGCCGGAAGGCCCGGATGATGATTTTGATGACAGCAGCGATCCGATCATCAGGAGATTCGCGAAGAGAAATGCCATTGATACGGATTTCATGGCGAGGAACTTCGGTCTGAAGAATCCTGCGGGTACGGGAACACAGAGAAAAAGTGATGCCGCCGGCCCCGCAGCGGGCGCCGGAACTGAGGCAGCGGATCCGGCAGCAGGAGCAGCGCCTTCTCCGTCGGTGAAAATTCAGGATATCAATACCAGAACGCCCGCCGGCCGGAAGACCATCGACAGCATGGTTACCGGGCTGAATTTCGGACCATCTGATTTCGAAGGTCTGGACGGCGAATAAAATGGCACATGCAAAAATTGTAAAAATGACAGAGGACCATCTGGACATGGATGCGCTCCGCGAGGCGGGAGAGATCCTGAAGCGGGGCGGTCTGGTCGCCTTCCCGACGGAGACGGTCTACGGACTCGGGGGCAACGCGCTGGATCCTGAGGCGTCGAAGAAAATCTACGCGGCGAAGGGACGTCCCTCGGACAATCCTCTGATCGTTCATATCGCAGAATTTGAAGACCTGTTTCCGCTGGTCACTTCGGTGCCGGACGGAGCTTACAAACTGGCGGCGGCTTACTGGCCGGGACCGCTGACGATGATTTTTAACAAGAGCAGCATTGTCCCGCTGGAGACGACCGGCGGCCTGGAGACCGTGGCTGTCCGCTTTCCGGACAATGAGATCGCACGTGAGATGATCCGTCAGGGCGGCGGGTATGTGGCGGCGCCGAGCGCCAATACCTCGGGACGGCCGAGCCCCACGCTGGCGAGTCATGTCGACGAGGATCTGGGCGACAGAATTGATATGATTCTTGACGGAGGACAGGTCCATATCGGACTGGAATCCACCATCGTTGATTTTACCGAGGATGTACCTGTGATTCTGAGACCGGGTTTCCTGAATCAGGAGATGCTGGAGAAGGTCCTCGGCGAGGTACGGGTTGACCCCGGCATCATGAGCGAGAATGTTCATGTGCGTCCGAAAGCGCCCGGCATGCGTTACAAGCATTACGCACCGAAGGCGGACCTTGCCATCGTGGAAGGGAAGCCTGAGGATGTCTTCGCAAAAATCCGCGATCTGACGGCGGAGAGAATCGCCGAAGGAAAAAAGGTCGGCGTGATCTGCACCGAGGAAAGCCGGAACGAATATCCGGAGGGCGACGTGCGCTGCATAGGCAGCCGCAGCGACGACAGAACCATCGCACATCATCTGTACGAGATCCTGCGGGATTTTGATGCGGACGGTGTTGACTATATCTACACGGAGTCTTTCGAGACGCCGCGTATGGGACAGGCTATTATGAACCGTCTTATCAAGGCGGCCGGACATGAAGTGATCGACGCGTAAAGAGCCGGACAGCGTATTTCGGCGGAAGCCGGAGGCGGCTGTCTGCGGCGCAGGAATACCGCGGAGATACAGGAGGAAAAGGATGATAGTACTTGGCTGTGATCATGGCGGATATGATCTGATGCAGGAGGTAAAGAAGCACCTCGATGAGAAGGGACTGGATTATCTGGATCTGGGAACGGACAGCGGGGAAGTTTCCGTGGATTACCCGGATTATGCGCACAGGGTGGTGAAGGCGATTCTTGACGGCACCTGCGATCGCGGCATTCTGATCTGCGGCACCGGCATCGGCATCAGTATGGCGGCCAACCGCTTTAAGGGAATCCGGGCGGCCCTCTGCACGGACTGTTACATGGCGGAGAAGGCAAGAGAGCACAATGATGCGAATATTCTTGCCATGGGCGGCAGAGTGCTCGGAAGCGGCACGGCCTTAAAGATTGTGGACACCTTCCTTGAGACCCCGTTCTCGGAAGGAGAGCGCCATAAGAGAAGAATTGCCAAGATAGATGATACGGAACTGTAAGGAGAACGGAATCGCCGGAATGGCAGAACAGAAACGGCGAAACATAAGATCCGCGGGCGGAACAGAGCAGAACAGCCGTAAATCTGCCGCGGAATGTATACAGACAGGAAGGGGAAACAGGAAATGAGCAAAGTCACTATTATGGATCACCCGCTGGTACAGCACAAAATCGGTATCATCCGCGACAAGAATACGGGAACGAAGGATTTTAACCAGATGGTTTCCGAGATCGCCATGCTGGAAACCTATGAGGCGACGCGCGATCTGGAACTGGAAGATGTGGAGATCGAGACCCCGATCACAAAGACCACGGTGAAGAGACTGGCAGGCAAGAAGCTCGCCATTGTTCCGATTCTCCGTGCCGGACTCGGCATGGTAGATGGCATGAGAACCATGATCCCTTCGGCCAAGGTCGGCCATATCGGCATGTACCGTGATCCTGAGACGCTGGAACCGGTGGAATATTACTGCAAGCTTCCGTCTGATATCGAGGAGCGGGAGGTGTTCGTCGTTGACCCGATGCTGGCGACCGGCGGTTCGGCAGTAGACGCCATCAATCAGCTGAAAAAGCACGGCTGCCGCCACATTCATTTTCTCTGTATCATCGCAGCACCGCAGGGCCTGAAGCATCTGCAGGAATGCCATCCGGATGTCGACATCGTCGTAGGATCTCTTGATGATCATCTCAATGAGAACGGCTACATTGTGCCGGGTCTCGGGGACGCGGGAGACAGAATTTTCGGAACGAAATAAGATCGGGGCCAGACAGATCCGGAAGGGACTGTCCGGCCTTTTTTATACTGACGGAGGTGAAGATCATGTCCGGAAAACGTACGGATTATATATCATGGGACGAATATTTTATGGCGGTCGCGAAGCTGGCCGGCATGAGGTCAAAGGATCCGCATTCCCAGGTCGGATGCTGCATCGTCAGCGAGGACAACAAAATTCTGTCCATCGGATACAACGGCCTGCCGCGCGGATGTTCGGACGAAGAATTTCCGTGGGAGCGTGAATCAGAGGACAACGATCCGCTGAAGACCAAATACATGTATGTCACCCACAGCGAGCTGAACGCGATTCTCAATTACCGGGGAGGAAGTCTCGAGGGAGCCAAGCTCTACGTATCCCTTTTCCCGTGCAACGAATGCGCGAAGGCCATCATTCAGGCGGGCATCAAAAAGGTCATCTATGCGGAGAACAAGTATGACGGAACGCCGGC
>ONOC01000055.1 GCA_900319355.1 uncultured Eubacteriales bacterium
TTCGACAGCTATACATTACGAGAGTCCGATGACCTTTTCAATTGTTATTATGGTAGGCAGAGGCTATTTCCTACCCACACATGTGCACGAAGCCTCAAATTTATAAGTTTAATGGACAAGACAGAACAAGGTACTATTAATTTAGGTACGCAGGAAGCTACTGTTAACCCACAGGCTGGTACCATCACTGCTGACGTAGTCAACAAGTCCGGCGCTGAACTTCCTTCCACCGGTGGTATCGGTACAAGAATTTTCTACACAGCTGGTGCAATTCTGGTTGCTGCAGGAGTAGCGCTGCTGATCGCTAAAAAACGCAAAGCAGAAGAAAACTGATTTTTGCGCTTCAGGTGACATAACATATAAGAAAACAGCATAATAATCTGATCAGTTTTTTATATTCTGTCAGTCAGGGAGAGCGACGTCTCTCCCTGGCGACGGAATACATATTAATAAAAACGGTTTTAAACCGAACAGAGCGGCTGCAGATGCTGACAGTCAGCAGCTGCTGTGTTCAGCTTAAAACTTTGGAAGGATAACGGATATACAGATGAAGAAAAGGAAGAAAAGCAGTGGGAAAAACCGTCTGTTCAATCTTCTGATCGCAGTTATTATTGTTGTCGGCGTGGCGCTGATTGTCTACCCGGGCTTTTCCGACTGGTGGAATAACCTGCATCAGTCGCGAGCGGTAGCAGCTTATGTTGAAAAAGTCGCAGACCTTTCCAAAGAAGAGTATGACAGCATGTGGAACGAGGCGGTTGAATACAACAAAACGCTGCTGAATAACAATGACCGCTTTACACCAACTGATGAAGAGGATGCGACATACCGTTCAATCCTTGATGTGACAGGCACCGGGATTATGGGCTATATTGATATCCCTTCCATAGATGTGGAACTGCCTGTTTATCATGGAACAGATGACACGGTTCTGCAGATTGCTGTAGGTCATATAGAGGGATCTTCCTTTCCGGTTGGAGGGGAAGGAACCCATTGCGTGGTGTCAGGACATACAGGATTGCCATCGGCAAAATTATTTACCGATATTTCAAAACTGAAAAACGGTGATACTTTTAAGCTGCAGGTACTTGACCGGACACTGACTTATCAGGTAGATCAGATAGACGTGGTTTTACCAAATCAGCTTGATGATCTGGCAATTGATCCATCGCAGGACTACTGTACACTGGTGACCTGTACGCCGTATGGGGTCAATACACATCGTCTTCTTGTGCGCGGGCACAGGATTCCGACGGCAGCCGATGACGCCAGAATCACAGCGGATGCTCTGCAGCTGGACAAGGCTTATATGGCACCGGCGCTGATCGTCATTATGACATTGCTGGCAGCTGTCTGCCTGATTGTGCGGGCGAGAAGACAGAGATAAAGATAGAAGAAAGCAGGAAACGCAGCAAGGGGGAAGTTATGAGGGACCTGATGAAAATAAGAAATGATAAGTTCAGAAAAGCGGCCGGAAAAATCGGTGCGGTGCTGCTGGCATTTTGCCTGTCCGCGGCAATGGCGCTGCCGGCGCAGGCAGACACAGACCCGGATAAAAAGGTACGTGCGAGCAGTGTAAATGTGACATTCCAGACCGACAAGAGTGAATTAGAAGGGACTTCGGTAAATCTTTACAAGATAGCGGAATTTACTTCGGATGCGGCTGCCTATACGCTGTCGGATCCTTATGCCGGTGAACTTGGCTCCCCGACCTTCGATGGTTCGGATGAGGCCAGACTGGCGGCCGGCGCGCAGACATTGGAGCCGATTGTGCGGGCGGATGGTATAAGTCCTGATCAGTCATCACAGGTCAGCGGCGGCAAAGCTTATTTTGAGTCACTGCCGGCGGGATTGTATCTGGTCACGTATGATCTGCCGTCTGACTGCGGATATAATGCAGGCGCTATTCTGCAGTCATTTCCGTATGATTTTGAGGGAAATGATTACGTAAGCGATATCACAATTGATATCAAAGTATCGACAGTAGAAACACAGCAGACGAAGTACCGCGTTCAGAAAGTCTGGAAGGGAGATTCCGAAAATGATCGTCCGGACAGCATCACAGTTGTGATTCTCAAGGATGGCCGGGAATATGACCGGCAGCAGCTCAGCAGCAGCAACAACTGGAGCTGCAGTTGGGAATATGATGGATCCGCTGTTTTTTCGGTCAAGGAAGAGAGTGTGCCGGAAGGCTATACCGTCCGTGTTACGCAGAACGGAACCGAATTTTCCGTGACCAATACCCGATCCGGCCAGACAACCTCAAAGCCAGGTTCCGCAGGTATTAAGACTGGTGATAACAGTGCGCTGATGCTTTGGATCATCCTGCTCTGCGGCGGCGGTCTGGCTATGGTGATTTTTGGTATTCGTTTTGCAGGTAAGAACAGAAAAGAGTAATTATAGTAAGTAAAGGAATAATATGACCCGACGGAATAACAGGCGTGCCGGACAGAAAACGGCATCCCCAACAAGGCGGCGGGTATTCGGACGAGTGCTTGCTGCAATTGGTTTATTCATGATCATTGCGGCGGCACTTATTCTTTGCCGCCAGTATTATCTGGATAAAAATTCTGCCGATATGATGGAAGATCTCCTTTCGGAATTGGAAGAAATGATTCCGGACGAACCCGGTATTGCGGCTGAACGCATCGATCATTCAAACGGACAGACTGTTTCCGTGCTGCAGGTTGATGGCGTTAACTGCGCCGGGGTGCTTTCTGCGGACAGCATTGATAAGAAGTGGCCGTTTGGCAGTCAGGATGAATCAATTGATGACCTGCCATCTCTGCGAACGGCGGCTGCAAAGGATGAGGCATATCTTACTATAGTGGGCAGTGACAGCCCGGGACAGTTTTCACCGCTTACGCAGCTGACAAAGGGTGATGCGGTTAATTTTACGGATGTGAATGGCATCACTTATCATTACACGGTTGTATTTGCCGGCACGGAAACAGATCTGAAAGCATTTGTCAATCACGATGCGGCAGAGACCGAGACAGTGCAGGAGACAGACGGCACAGGGCAGGCAGATTCTGAAAATTGTATATTTGATCTGGAACTGCGCGTGAGCACTTCCTCGATTCATCCTCTGATTATCGGCTGCCGGGAGAAATAGAAAAGAAAAGACCGGTATGCAGGTGTTTTCGGCTTTTGCAAATATGAAGAGTGACAGTACAGTTGACGGATATGAATGTATCGGGTATCTTCAGATATAAGGACTGATCTGCAGACGCAGCAATGGCGCCTTGATCAGCAGTATACAGACAGTGGTGACAGGATGAGCAGATTAAAAAGTATCAGACGGAGAATGGCGATGTTCTGCATTAATCATTTTCTTGCAGGAACTCATTTCTTCAATGCCAAAAGGAAGCTTTTAAACAGCGCAGGATACCAGATCGGGAACAATACGAAGGTCGTAGGGCCGCTTTTTCTGACGGGCGAGCTGCGCGTCGGGGAAGATTGCTGGATCGGCAGAGATTTTACGGTCGACGGCAATGGGGCGGTTGAGATCGGCAATCGCTGCGATATTGCTCCGTCCGTCTGCTTTTTTACCGGGACACATGCTATCGGCGATCATTCGCGAAGAGCCGGTACCGGCAGCAACGGCAGGATTATCATACAGGATGGCTGCTGGATCGGCGGAAGAGCGAGTTTTATGAATCCGGTTACCGTCCACGCAGGATCGGTGATTGCCGCCTGCGCCTGTGTATGCAGCGATATTCCGGCTGATGTTCTGGCAGGCGGCGTACCCGCCAGGGTGATAAAACAGCTGCATTGATATTTGCGGGTGTCCGCAAGGCAGATAAAGACAATGTATGGCAGAAATGACTGTATATTGTCTTTTTTTGTGTATTATTTCAAGCGCGCCAATTTATCCCCTCTCTGCAGTGCATTATCTGCAATTCTGCCTCGTGACGCCGGAAACGGCCGACAGCAGATAAAATCTGTGAACCTTTGTTTGAATATCAGCTGGATGTATTGATAAAAAAACAGCTGGTCTTCTTTTTTACTATTGACAAATACCCAACGGGGGTATAGTATAATAAGCGTCAACAGAAAAATACCCGGATGGGGTATTTAGAGAAAGGGAGGAAGATATCATGACAGACAACATTCTGGAAGTCAGAGATCTCGTTAAGAATTACAAGACGAAGAAGGGAACGACGCAGGCAGTAAAGGGCATCTCCTTCCACGTTGAGCGCGGCGAGATATTCGGATTTCTCGGCGCAAACGGCGCCGGAAAATCGACGACGATCAATATGGTAACAACACAGCTACTGCCGGACGGCGGGCAGATTATATATGACGGCGAGGACCTCACGGCCGATACAGCGGCAATCCGCAGAAAGATCGGCGTTGTCGCCCAGCACAACAACCTGGAGCGCAGCCTGACGGCGGAAGAGAACCTGTATTTTCACGGACGGTATTTCGGCATGAAGACCTCCGAGATCAAGGAGCGTTCACAGGAACTGCTCACCAAGTTCGGTCTGTGGGACAGAAGAAAGGATTTCGTGCGGAACTACTCGGGCGGCATGGCGCAGCGTCTGAAAATCGCAAGGGCGATGCTGCACAAGCCGGAAATTCTTTTCCTGGACGAGCCGACAACCGGTCTGGACCCGAATTACCGCAATATTCTCTGGGATCAGATGCTGAAGATGAACCGCGAGGGAACCACGATTTTCCTGACCACACATTATATGGAAGAAGTCGAGAGCTTCTGCCGGCACGTGGCGATCATGAAAAAGGGCGAGATGCTGGCTTGCGGCACTGTACAGGAACTTGAGGAGAAGACAGGTACACAGTCGCTCAACGACGTATTTCTTGTGCTGACCAATCACGACGGCGTCGATGACCGTCAGAGTGCCAATAAGGAGGAGTGAATCATGACAGACGATAGAAATCTCAGGAAAACGGCTTTTTGGGCAATGGTTAAAAGAGACCTGCTGGTGCAGTGGCGTGACAAATGGGAATTCGTATTCCGTGTCGGCATGCTGCCGTTCATTCTGATTCTGGTCTACGGCTTTATGCTGCCGAGCGTCGGCATTCTCCCGGAGGAGTTCCCGACACACATGTTCTGCGGCATGATCGGTATGTCGATGCTGATCACCGGCATTCACGGAACCGCCGTGCCGATCTCGATGGACTTCCACAATCTCCGTGAAATCGAGGACAGACTGCTCGCACCGGTATCTTCAAGGACAGTTGCGTATGCGAAAATGTTTGTCGGCATTCTGGAGTCCTTTATCGGCGGTCTGATCGTACTGCCGATCTCCCTGATCTTCATGGGATCAAAGATTTCCGTGCAGATGACGGCGTCAGCGATTCCGCTTCTGATTCTCGTACTGATTCTGACAGCACTGGCATCTGCCGCACTCGGCTTACTGGTCGGTACGATTGTAAAACCGTCACAGATTGCGGCAATGTTCCCGGGCTTCCTGATGCCGGTCGTATTCCTCGGCGGCATTTTCTACACATGGCATCAGCTTTCACCGCTGCCGGCAATGCAGGTGATCACGCTGTTTGATCCGCTGACTTGGATCAACGAAGCCATCCGCGCCATCATGACGCCGCAGATCGTCAGCCTTCCGCTGGCGGTGACGATCACCGGTATTATCGCATGGATTATCGTGATGGGTGCCATCGCGATGAAGCGTTTCGACAGACTTGTTTATCAGCACTGATAAGAAATAAACTGCTGCTGTTCCGTTTTCGGACGGGATGGCGGCAGTTATTTTTTGAAGCAATCCGCCGCAGCAAAAGCGTGGAAAAAAATTTCTGCACATGAAACATTTTCCGCTCCCCGGACGTGTTATTATTAAAGCACACTTGATATAAAGATAAGGAGAAAGAAATATGAAACACACAAGGTTTGCGAAAGCGGATAATATGGCGGGATCGATTCTTCTGCTGGCGATTGCATTATTCCTGGTGGCGGCGGTTTTTATGGTGCTGCGCGGTCATGGATATCTGCGGGAGGGCACGGCAGGATTTGTGATCATGCTGTATAACCGTCTGTCCTGCCTGTTTTTCGCCGGCACGGCGCTGACAATCGGTCTGCTGGATGGCAGAAAAATATTTACGAAAATCATGTTTGCCCTCGGCCTTTGCGCGGTGGCGGCGGCGGCCTTTTTCGCGCTGCGCAATCCCGTCCGGGACCTGATGGCCTGGCCGTCCTGGAAAACCGTGACAGTTTCAGCCTGTTCTTTTGAGAGGATACATACCGTAAGCCGCCGTTCCAGCACGTACTACCGGTTAAACGGTTACGATGAAAACGGGGACGCGGCAGCCTTTGATCTCAACAAAGCTACTTATAAAAAGTATAAGAACAAAGGTCTGCACAGCTTTGCCGTTACTTACACACCATATACGGAATCGGTTATCCGCGTCGAGGTGTCGGATCAGTAAGCGCCGGGCCGGACAGAGGGCAGATTTCTGTACACCTTTCTGAGTAATATGGAGACAGCCGCCGGGCTGCATGCCGGGCGGCGCTCATTCATAAACGCAGAGGTGACAGAGAAATGGCTTTTCAGAAGGGCATGACGGCCTATATCGTTGAAAACCGGTGCCAGGTGGCGCCGGTGGTGATTGTCCGAAGCGAGGGATACGGATTTTACACGGCACATTTTACGGGGCGGCGGCACGGCGCAGTCCGTCTCCGGGCGAGCCGGTTTTACGCGACCGAGGCGGAAGCGCGCAGACATGTGCTGCACGATACGCGGGTGATCTCCGGCAGCCAGTACCAGTATGATAATTCCCGCAGCCCGTATGGAATCTGAGCGGTGCGCGTGATTATTTGCGGCAGCCCCTGACCGCGCGCAGTCCCGCGTCGATGAAAACACTTAATATTTTCTGAAATTCATACTATTACAGAGGGCATTCATCTCTTTGGATTTTAAATGCCGGTTTACCCGGGGGAAACGGGAACAGGCCAGGCCTGCGCGGATTCAGGGACGGAACCAGGTCCGAAAGACCCGGAACGGGTCAGGTCAGCGCCGGTCAGGGAACGGGCCGATGATGGAAAAATACCGCGCAGCTCCGGCATTCGCCGCCGCTTTTTGATAGATTATCGGGGAAAAATGTGTGGTGCGGTGTCGAAAAATGTCGAAAAATGTTAAGAAGTGTCGAAAGGTGTCGAATAAATTATAGTGACAGGCGTTTGCAAATATGGTAAATTAGTCTTGTACTAAAGATAAAGCGTTCGAAGTACCGAAGATAACATCAGCGGAAGTACAGAAGATAAGCGATCTTAATATACGAAAGATAAAGCGTGCAGAGTAATTCTTCATGAATTGCACTGCACGTTAATTTTTTCCATATAATTTTGATTTCAGGCGATATGGCTCTCAGATAGCAGAGCAAGCTTATCTGCCTTTATCCGGGTTCTCCGCCAGCCGGATCAGAATGCGGTCCAGCTGATAATCCATGATGCGGTGGCATCTGCGCATTATGGCTTCCGGTTTCTCGGCCATGTCATCCTGTATATACTGGATCAGCAGTCCTACGAAGACGTAGCGGTAGAAGCGCGCGACGATGATCTGGTCGGCTTCGCTTACCTGAATCTGATTGCGCTTTGCGCATTCGCTGACTGCTTTCATCAGTATGGCTCTGGCATAGTCATTCATGAAGTTTTCCAGATTGCCGCGGTAAGAGGAGAAGAAGATGTTATGAATGATATTTTTACTTCCGCGAAGGGCGGTAAGCAGTTTATACAATCCATCCTCCCATCGAAGAGGCACATTGGATTCACCCAGAACACCGGTGAATGCGGTATTCATGCATTCCGTCAGGAAATCGTCCATACTGCCGAAGTGATAATAGAAGGTCTGGCGGTTGACGCCGGCCTCCTGGCAGATCTGTCGGACGGTGATTTTATCAAGTGAACGTTTTTCGAGCAGCCCGAAGAAGATATCCATGATTCTGCGGCGGGTATCAGGATTTTTTTCGGTCGGCATCAGAGAATTTTCCGGCATGGCAGCTCCTTTACATGTATTTGTATTCTAAGTATATTATTAACTTTTAAACAATAAAATTCAACTTTTTTATGTTAATTATTCCTTTCTTTAGGCACAATCATAATTGTGTCTAATGAAATTTATAAGAAAATAAGCTAGGATAGTTTTTGCTTGCTTCAATAAAGTGATTTAGATTTGCAGAAACATTCTGCTTATGGAGGGGATTTAACATGAGAAAGTCTGAACTGAAAAACTTTCTGAGCTTTCTGCTTGCGATTGCTCTGATTTTTTCAATGGGAGCCGGTTCCGCGGCTCCGGTGCTGGCAGATGATCTCTCTGCCGGAGCGGCAGAAGAGGTGCAGACAGCACAGACTAAACAGGAGACAGAGGCGGTGAATCAGACCGCACAGGCATTGCAGGAGACCGGGACGGCGGAGACAGGCGAACCGGAATCCGAAGCTGCACCGATTAAGATAACCGCGGCAGCAGAACTGGAGGACGGCACTGTCCTCAGCACCGACGAGAAGATCGCGGATAAATTCAAGGATGGCAGCAATATTTTTGCTGATATTGCGCCGGCCTTGGACGGCTATACGTATGACCGCACCGTGATCAACGGCAGGACGGAAGAGACCATCTCTAAATCAGACGCTGTCTATTCACTGCCGGATCAGGGAACGCTGACAGAAGATACGAAGATTCACTTTATATATGAGAAAGAAGAGAGTGAGACGCAGACGCCGTCCGCAGAGCCGGAGACAGAGGCAGCAGCGGCAAGACGTGTTCTGGGAGCAGCACAGGCAGGCGGCAGCGATAAGACGGCAAGCTTCCATACGGCCATTACTTCACAGAAGGATGTGTGGTCAAGCGGTGTCACAGCAATTTATTCTGTTTCTTACTCCATCGATCAGGGATCGATGAACGAGGGCGACTATGTGATCGTCAGCATTCCGCAGGATGTGATTTCCGAGGTTGACTGGGCGGTTTCGCCTCAGCATTTCAGCAGTACCGAAGATCTTGGAGACGGACGGTACAAGCTGGTATTCGGACCGAATGCGAATACGGCGCTCACCGGTTCTTTCACCATGAATCTGACGATGAAGAATGATTCCGATACATCGAAGACGGGAACCATTCAGATCGGCGAGACCTCCAAAGAGGTAACCGTAAATCCGGTTTCCCATTCTTCCGGCACTTCCGGAAGAGACACCAGAGCCATCGTCAAGGATGCGGCGACGAATAACGATGTCGGTTTCGGCGATTACGATTATTCTGACGGGCAGGGCAATAACGCCAAGCAGATCGGCATTATCAAGTCCAACACGGACGGCGTATTCACTTTCCGCCTGTTTATCAATTCCAAGGAAGCGGATATGACCGGCGTTACGGTGACCGATACACTGCCGGGCGGCATGCATTTTACCGGCAGCAATACGAAGGTTTATTATCACGGCGAGAACAAATCCAGCGAAACGGTGGATGCAGGCCTTTATCAGCTGTCTTTATCCGGCAATACGCTGACATTCAGCTATCCGGGCGAACTGAAGAACAGATGCATAGCCGTATGCTATGAAGTCCAGGTCGATGATACGAAGAATGCCAAGTATACCAATACGGCAGATATCGTTTACACAGAAGACGGAAACCAGTTCGCAGAGCATACCGGCTATGTTCTGCAGGGCTCCGGCTACAATGCGGCGAACGGCGAGAAGCAGGTCAACAAGACCGAGATTACCAATGACAGCAGTGATCAGGAAGTCTGCTATTCCTTTAAGTTCTGGGATAACAACGCGATTGCAGCCGGTAAGATTGATTTTACAGATACACTGGATTCGCATGTAAAGTTCGAGAGCGGCGTTTCCAGCGAGTATTTCTCCATCACACAGGATGAAAATAACCCGCAGGTAATTCACATTAAGAATGTCAAAGATCTGCCGGCCAACACGACGCTGTATGCAAGATTTTTTGTCGATATGAGCGGCGTACCAGCTGGCTATACCGTTGCGAATACGGCCGGCGGCAACACGGTCTATACGACGAAGAAGGCACTGGTCAGACTGAATGCTGTAAAACTTGTAAATGGTGAGACACCAGGTGCCGATCATATTTATAAATTCCAGCTGCTGGATTCTGACGGCAAAGTTCTGCAGACGAAGGAAAATGACGCAGAGGGCAATATTGCGTTCTCCCCGCTTGAGTACGGAGATGACGCTGCCGGCAAGACATTTACCTATAAGATCAAAGAGGTAAGCGGCAGCGGTGCACGTCGGGCAAAATCCACTGCACCGAAAATGCAGTACGATAATACGGTCTATAATGTCACCGTCAATGTATCAGAGGGTGCCGACAGTCAGAGCAAAGATCTTTCCGTCACCACAACGGTCAGCAAGGAAGCCGGCTCCGGAACGCGCGCGGCCCGGGCTGCTGCAAAAATGCCGGCTAATGCGATGGTCTTTAACAATACTTATACACCGGAGCCTGTAAGTGCGAACATCACAGCGAAGAAGTTTCTTACCGGCCGTGACCTGAAGGACGGCGAATTCAGCTTCACGATCAGCGCGGCAGAAGGCACACCGATGCCGGCGAATACAACCGTCACCAACAAAGCCGACGGAACAGTAGATTTTGGTGATATTACTTTCGATAAAGCAGGTACCTATACCTACACGATCAGGGAAGAAAAGGGCAGCCTTAGCGGCGTGACCTATGACGAAAGCGAGAAGACCGTAACCGTAAAGGTAAGCGATAACGGCGAGGGCAAACTGATTGCGGAAGTCAGCGGTGCAGGAGATGAGGCGGCCCTTAAGAACGAGTATGCACCGTCTTCAGCTGCTGCAGATATTACAGCAAAGAAGAGTCTTACCGGCCGTGACCTGAAGGACGGCGAGTTCAGCTTCACGATCAGCGCGGCAGAAGGCACACCGATGCCGGCGAATACAACGGTTACCAACAAAGCCGACGGAACAGTCGATTTCGGCGAGGTTACCTATACTAAAGCAGGCACCTACACTTACACGATCAGGGAAGAAAAGGGCAATCTCGGCGGCGTGACCTATGACGAAAGCGAGAAGACCGTAACCGTAAAGGTAAGCGATGACGGCAAGGGCCAGCTGATTGCGGAAGTCAGCGGTGCAGGAGATGAGGCGGCCTTTAAGAACGAGTATGCACCGTCTTCAATTACAGCAGATATTACAGCAAAGAAGAGCCTTACCGGCCGTGACCTGAAGGACGGCGAGTTCAGCTTCACGATCAGCGCGGCAGAAGACACGCCGATGCCGGCGAATACAACCGTCACCAACAAAGCCGACGGAACAGTCGACTTCGGCAAGATTACCTATACTAAGGCAGGTACTTACACTTACACGATCAAGGAAGAAAAGGGCAATCTCGGCGGCGTGAACTATGATAACAGCGAGAAGACCGTAACAGTTACTGTTAAGGACAACCTTGATGGAAAACTGACAGCAACGGTTTCCGGCGACGGAGATGCTGCTGAATTTGAGAATACCTACAAGGCAGAAGAGACAACAGCGAACATCACAGCGAAGAAGTCTCTTACCGGCCGTGACCTGAAGGACGGCGAATTCAGCTTCACGATCAGCGCGGCAGAAGGCACACCGATGCCGGCGAACACAACCGTCACCAACAAAGCCGACGGAACAGTCGACTTCGGCAAGATTACCTATACTAAGGCAGGCACCTACACCTACACGATCAAGGAAGACAAGGGTAATCTCGGCGGCGTTATCTATGATAACAGCGAGAAGACCGTAACAGTTACTGTTAAGGACAACCTTGATGGAAAACTGACAGCAACGGTTTCCGGTGACGGAGATGCTGCTGAATTTGAGAATACCTACAAGGCAGAAGAGACAACAGCGAACATCACAGCGAAGAAGTCTCTTACCGGCCGTGACCTGAAGGATGGCGAGTTCAGCTTCACGATCAGCGCGGCAGAAGGCACACCGATGCCGGCGAAGACAACCGTTACCAACAAAGCGGACGGAACAGTCGACTTCGGCAAGATTACCTATACTAAGGCAGGCACCTACACCTACACGATCAAGGAAGACAACGGCAATCTCGGCGGCGTGACCTATGATGACAGCGAGAAGACCGTAACAGTTACTGTTAAGGACAACCTTGATGGAAAACTGACAGCAACGGTTTCCGGTGACGGAGATGCTGCTGAATTTAAAAATACTTACAAGGCAGAAGAGACAACAGCGAACATCACAGCGAAGAAGTCTCTTACCGGCCGTGACCTGAAGGACGGTGAGTTCAGCTTCACGATCAGCGCGGCAGAAGGCACGCCGATGCCGGCGCAGACAACGGTTACCAACAAAGCCGACGGAACAGTTGACTTCGGCGAGATTACCTATACTAAGGCAGGCACCTACACCTACACGATCAGGGAAGACAAGGGCAATCTCGGCGGCGTCACCTATGACGACAGCGAGAAGTCCGTAACGGTAAAGGTAAGCGATAACGGCGAGGGCAAGCTGATTGCGGAAGTGACCGGCGACGGCGAAGATGCGGCATTTGCCAACCATTACGATGCGGCTGGTTCAGCTGCAATCAGCGGTACCAAGACAGTAAATGGCGGCAGTAAGACGGACAAGCTGGATGGATTCACATTTACGCTGACCGAGACAGATGCCAGCGGCAAGGCTTTGGAAGGCGCAAAGACCCTGAAAGCGATCACGGACAAAGAAGGAAAATTCAGCTTCGAGGAAATTCCGTATACGTTAAACGATGCAGGAACACATTACTATCTGCTCGACGAGACGGATATTCCGGAAGGATACAGCAGGAATTTCAAAGCTGCCCTTCTGACAGTGACGGTGACCGACCAGGGCGATGGAACGCTGGATGTGCAGATAGAAGGCATGCCGGAAGGCGGTGTATTTGATAATACATTTGCAGAGAAGAAAACAGCCGGCAATACGGATACTGACAAAGGCGGCAGCAGCGCTGCGGTAAGCCACGGCAGAAATCCGAAAACAGGCGATACTTCTTCTGTCGGATTCTGGATGCTTCTGGTGCTTGCGTCAGGCGCAGCACTGACAGTGCTTAGGAAGAAAAAAACCGAAAGATAATTTGCCAGTTAGTTCAGCGGCTATAACGAAGTGGTAAGCTTATTTTGGACACAGAGGGGTTAACTTTTTGACATGGATTCGGTATAGTGAAGACAACCGATATTGAATCCATAG
>ONOC01000106.1 GCA_900319355.1 uncultured Eubacteriales bacterium
AAGTCTGGGATAGTTGCCTTACAATAGTTAATAACTGCCGCATATGCCTGATCTTCAGAAATGCTATCCGCTCCATTATCTAAAGTCGTATCTGCCTCTGACTCACTTGAGATGTTTTCAGTCGTATTATCTGAGGCTGCATCTGGCACGACGGGATTCACTTTCTGGTCTTCAATCGAAGGAACAACAGTGTTTTGTTCGACATCATCCAAAGCCTCCACCGACTCAGACATATGCTCTGTTTCTTCCTTTTTCCCACAGGAAGCTATAGGCATTGCCATGCACAAGGTTATTGCAATTATGATAATACTACTTCTCATTTACATGTTTCTCCTTCCAAGAATGGTATAAACTATGTTTTCAACGGCCAGCATACGATCGAAATCGTCGCCGCTGTTTCCGGATCCCGTGAGACACCTGTATGGTGCATGATCTATGATGAGCAACAACAAACAATTACTCATAAAAGAACTGGTACGAGTGTAGATAACGGATTTGATTTTACAGGCAGCGAACCGGCATTTCCTCCTCTTCCTTCTTCTTCTGCGATTTTAAGGATTATTGTATGCCTCAGCTGCTCAGGACTGTAATCACCATCGGTGAGAGACCGGCTTGGCGGATCCGCTCCAGATCGGCTTCCATCACCGGCTGGCCTTTGGAAACGGTCTCACCTTCCACGACCAATGGTCGGAGTCCGTCGCTGTTCAGCGTAAAGGTGTCGATGCCCACCAGAAGGAGAATCTCCATGCCGTCGCCGGATCGGAAGGTCAGCGCATGGCTGGTATCGGCAATTTCGAGCACAACGCCGTCACATGGCGCAAGAATGGTGCCGCTCTCCGGCAGGATGCCGATACAGTTTCCGATGACGCCGGAGGAAAACAGAATGTCCGGGATTTGCTTCATGGGCACGGTTTCACCGCTCACCGGAGCATAGAGCGGCAGATTCACAGCGTCGGTGCTGCCCGTGACCGTCAGGGGCTCGCCGGCCTTGATGTGACGGGGCTTTTTCCTGCTGAGACGCTGGAAGGAGGCGGAGCGCCAGGCAGCGGCCTGCTCTGCCGTGAGGGTGGTCTCGAAGCTCAGCTCCTCTTGGCGGTACAGCGCGTTCGTGATGAGATAGCCGGCAGCGTAACTGATGAACAGAGCCGTCAGGTAAAGGAGCACGCTCCCCAGTGAACCTCCGGGACCGGCAGTCATCACGAAGGCGCCCAGAAGGCCTGAGGGCCCCCAAGTGGTGGAGGCCACCTGCGTGACCATGATGAAAGCTCCGCCGAAGCCCGCGCCAAGACCTGCCGTGAGGAAGGGCTTGCCGAGGGGCAGCGTGACGCCGTAGATCAGCGGCTCACCCACGCCCAGAAGGCCTGCCGGCAGAGCGCCGGAGATCACGGAGCAGAGATTCTGGTTTCCGACCTTTTTAGCCTTCTTCCAAAGGGCGAGCGCTGCGCCAACCTGCCCGGCGCCGGCCATGGCGAGGGCCGGATAGAGCGTGACAAAGCCCAGCTCCGACAGCTGGACGCTGTAGAGCGCAACCAAGCCGTGGTGCATGCCTGCCGCCACCAGCGGCAGGAAGAACGCCGCAGCGAGATAGCCGGAAATCGCCCGGATGAATACATTTTCGGACAGGCAGGCCCGGCTGAACAGCCAGACGATGCCGCTGGAGGCATAG
This sequence comes from uncultured Eubacteriales bacterium, assembly GCA_900319355.1. GTDB lineage: Bacteria > Bacillota > Clostridia > Lachnospirales > Lachnospiraceae > Bilifractor. Next base: position 1,667 of record ONOC01000106.1, read on the forward strand.
CCGAAAAGCGGCATGATGAAGACGATGTACGGCACCACGCAGAGAATCATGGTGAGCAGCGGCGTGAAGACAATGTCGATGGATTTCGGCATGACAGTGCGGATCGATTTCTCCACATAGGCAATCAGAAGTGCGCCGGCAATGACTGCCAGCACGCCGCCCTTGCCGCTGCAGAGCACCGAATCCAGCGGAACGGCGCTGTTATACAGCCCCATAATGGAGGCGATCTCATTGATGCCGTCCAGAGAGGTGATCATGCCCAGCATGCCGCCCAGGATGGGCGTGCCGCCGAACTGTTCCGCCGCGCGATAGCCTGCCCACGCAGTGAGGAAGGTCATCATGGCGGTGTTGATCAGCCTCAGAATCTGGTAGATAAACGCCCAGGTGCTGCTTTCCGCATAGTTCGGGACCGCCTGCGCAATGAGTGTCGCGAAGCCCCCGCAGAGTCCGGCGCAGATGATGCCGGGAAGCAGCGGGATAAAGATATCTCCGATGACTCTCAGAGCGCTCCTGATCCTGTATCTTTTCATGGATTCATTCTCCTGTATATAACCATTACGATTCTTCGGACGGCCCAAAATAGCGGAAGCAGAGCATGGTAATGTCGTCAAACTGCTCCGCACCGTCTACGAATCGGTCGATGTCCTGTGAGATGTTCGCGAGCATCTGTTCCGGCTGCGCATCCGGGTTTCGGTTCAGCGCCTGAAGCATCCGGTCGGAGCCGTAGAGTTCTTTGTCTGCGTCCGTTGCCTCCACGACGCCGTCCGTATAAACAAAGAAGCTGTCGCCGGGGTTTAATTGGAATTCGTGTTCCCGGAACGGGAGATCCCGCATGACGCCCACCGGCATGGAGTGCTTATAGACGAACAGGTCATAGCTGCCGTCGGCTCTGCGCAGCGCGGGGTGCTCATGCCCCGCGTTGGCGGCAACGCCCTTCCCGGTGGAGATCTCCAGCACTGCCAACCACACGGTCACGAAGAAGTCCGCGTCGTTGCCCTCGCAGAGCTGGTTGTTCACGCTTTTGAGGGTCTCCGCCGGACCCTTTCCGTTTTGCATGGTGGATTTGATCAGCACGCGCGAAACCATCATGAGCAGCGCGGCGGGCACACCCTTGCCGGAGACGTCTGCCATAACAAAGCCCATGTGATCGTCGTCAATCATGAAGAAATCGTAGAAGTCGCCGCCCACCTCCTTGGCCGGGGTCATGCTGGCGTAGAGGCTGAACTCCTTTCGATCCGGGAACGGCGGAAACAGTCTCGGAAGCTGGCTGCCCTGAATCCTGCTTGCCATGTCCAACTCCGCACCGATGCGTTCCTTCTCGGCAGTGACTTTCTTGACCTGGTCAATATACAGCGTTATTCTGGCGGACTGCTTGGCAAAAGACTCCGCCAGCACCTCGATCTCATCCCCGGTCCGGTAGACGTCCTCCATACGAAACTGCCGGTTCCGGACGCCCAGAGATGCCACCCGCCGTGTGATGGTATTCAAAGGATCTGTGATGCGGCCAGCGATGGAAAACGCAGACACCATCCCGGCTGCAACGATCAATACGACCACCAGAATGAGGATGTTTCTGGCGTGGAACATTTCGTTGTGAAAGGTATCGAGCGCGCGGCTCCGGATGGACTCATACTGATCCTCCATGCCGTTTTCGACGTAAATCTGCTTCTGCGTTTCATAGGTCTCGTTGACCAGCTGCTCCACCTTGTTCGACTGGTAGAAAAACACCGCAGTATAAGCCGCGATAATCAGAACGATCGTGATCAGCAGCATTCTGAAGATCTTCAGCCGGATGCCGCCCGTAAAGAGCCTTCTCAGTTTTTTCATAATGGTCTCCTGTGTTGGTGTGCCTGTTTTCAGTGCTCTGCAGCTGCCGAAATAACGGTTTTCAGAGCAACTTCCGCTTTTGGATCTGCCTGATCTGCTGCGCAACCAGATTGTCGGCGTCAAAGCCCTCCACATCCAGCATTTCAGCGCAGATAAGCTCGGTCTCCGGGATGCCGAAGTATTCGGCGGCAGGCACAGGCCGTGCGGCCGGCCTGTTTCGGTATATTCCGAAACAAGCCCCGTCACATAGATATTTTCCAGATACAGCTTCAGGATCGCCGGGAAAGAGAGATCCCAATACGGCGCGGCGATGACAATCTCGTCTGCCTGCTGGAACTGCCTCGCCAGATCGAACATGGCGTCTGTGTAATCCGCTTCCTCGATCAGCCAGGTGCGGCGGTTGAGCCGCTCCTCGCTGAGGGGCTGCAGATCCATTTCTGCGAGCTTCACTTCCTCCTGCAGCCCGCCGAGACGCTCCAGCAGTGCCCGTGCAATCCGGTCGGTGCGGGACTCGCTCCGCGCGCAGGCGTTGATGTACAGTACCTTCTTCTCCATAGTTGTCTATCAATAGCCTTCCTTATTTTGTGTCAATCTATTTGGCTGTAATATCGATCTGACTGGTGCCTAAATCATCCTCATAAATACGGAGATTGTACTGGTACTCCTTGTCACCGTCTATTATGGTGAATGAGGTGTCGCCGTAAGCGTGCGCCTGAATCAGAACCGTACTGTCTTCCCCGGTACCCGAAACCGAAATGTCAGCGATCCCGGTATTATCGACAGTCACTTCTGCATTTTCTGTCAACACGGGGTTATCGGGGAGAAACCGACTCGAAGAAAAGTCAACGTTCTTGGGGAGCAGCAGCATGACCGCAATGACCGCGGCCGGTACAAGCGCTCCTATAATCTTCTGCGATGCCTTCTCTGTAAAAGTATAGAGATAGAGAAACACCTGCAGGACACAAAACACGACCATGATCAGCAGGCTCGGAAACTGATGGATCACGTGTTTCAGGCCGTCTTCGCAGAGATAGGCCAAAAGAATCAGCACCGGCATCAGAATGAGAAGACTGAGCCAGTTCTTTTTCTTGATGTACCAGCCAATATACGCGGCAGGAAACGTGCACAGCGTCAGAATGAACCAATACTTATAGTACTGAAACAGTCCCCAGCCCTGCCATGAAAACGGGACCTGGAGCAGATAGATCAGCGGCTGACTGATCAGGAAAAACACAAAGGTCTTAAGCGCCGAGTCCAGAGGGCTTTTGGCGTTCGCGATGATAATGACAGCGAAAAAGATCCATGCCTCCAAGGTCTCGCCCATCCGCACAAAGGACGTGCCATGAAAGATCGGGAGAACCAGAAAAACAGTGGTTAAAACCGCCGTTCCGACGGCATACAGGATGATGCCGGGCCAGGTCAGGTTGATTCCACCATATAACTTGTCCGTAAATCTTCTCAATGTGCTTCTCTTTTCCATAATACAATCTCTCTTTTCTTGCGGTTTCCATGTTTCGGTTCATGAAATTCCGATTTCTTTATATCATACCACAGAAGGGAGAATGAAGCGACTTCGTTACAGGCTCTTTCGGCGGTATCAAGCTTGGTCTTAAAGAACTCATTTCCCATTTAATTGCATTTGACTGTGTGAATCTTAGAAATTCCTCCCGATCACCCCGCGGATTCAAACCCGGAGGTCGCAGGTGAACAATTTCAGATATAGTAAAAACCCTGTATCTATTGAGAATAGCAGATGACGCACTAAAGAGTGAAGATAACGCAATCCGTTATCTTCACTCGACATGCGTGGTACTTCAGGAAATGATTAAAGAAACTGGTTATGTCCTAATTTGCATTCATTAAGACATCAGCACAGAATAATTCATTTTGTTCATAGAATTCCGCATGGCCCCCATATTGTGCGGCAATTCGTCTGATACTGGAAATTCCAAAACCATGGGCACCTGTGTCGGGCTTTTCTGTTTCAAGGCTGGAGTTAGCCGCAAGAACTGATTGTGAAATAGTGTTGGAAACATGAATAAAGAGCAGTTCTTCTTTTTGTACCATCGAGAAGACAACCTCTTTATTTTCACCGGAAATGTGTTCACTTGCATTTTCCAGAAGATTGCCCAGAAGAATTGAAAAATCATCGGTATTAATTCCGATTCTCTTTATATTCACGGTAACCTTTGTCCGTATGCCGTTTTTCCTTAATTGAGACAGTTTTTCGGAAAGAAGAAAATCTACAGCCGGTTCTCCGGTATAGATAACAGGATCTACTGCTTCATAGCTGGAGATCATCTGTTCCAAAAGACTTTGAGCCTGCTTGTAATCATGGTGGGTAAGGTATCCAAGCAAAGCTGTCAGCTGGTGATTCATATCATGTTTCATACGGCGGATTTCAAGATGATTTTCATATACTTTACGGTTCACTGCTTTTAATGCGGCTTCATCCGCAAGAAACCTGCTCTCGTTGTTTCTTTCAAGGATAGAGGAAATAAGCTGCCTGTCACATACGATCAGTGACAGCGACAGTACCGTATTAAACAAAACCAGGATCAGTTTGTGCGTTGTGTCATACATGACGCTGATGAGAAACAGATCTGCTGCAAGTATGACACTGTAAAGAGCGAATAACCGGATTCTGTCTTTGCCGGATTCCACCTCGATCTGATCCATCACGTCGGCATGACGTTTGCTGAAAGCACTGCTTAACAAAAGAAATGCTGCAGATCCCGCAAGATGTGCATAAGTACCGGATGTACTGAGTTCCCCATAGCCTGCTGACAATGAAGCTATGCTTGTAATGACTCCTGCCGCAAAAGCATCCGCCAGTAAGAACAGTGTCATCAGAAACAGAAAGCATACAAATCTGTACAGTTTAGATTTTGTATGAGTCATAATCATTGGAGCAATCAAAAACAGGATGCAGCCAATATACCAAAACATCCATTGTTCAAAGCCTGCACTTAACGATAATATGACACACCCGGCTATACAGAAGACAAAAGGTAT
>ONOC01000089.1 GCA_900319355.1 uncultured Eubacteriales bacterium
GTTCTCACACCTATCACCGTTACGCCGAGGACAAGCGAGAGCGTGTCGAGGCTGGAAGTCTCCATGTGTGACAGTGGCTGGCAAAGAGTGAACAGTAACTAAAAAAGGTTGCCGTTCAGACGCGTCTGAACCCCTTTGCGTGCGACTGCAGCTTACAATGGTGAATGAACTGTCATGAAAAAAGCGGCCGGAACTCTTCCGGCCGCCTTCATGTCAGATTTCTGTTTATGCTCTTGCGTCAAAATTCTCTCCGAGACCGATCTCGGGAACCATCTCGGAAGCTGCGTCCATCATTTTCAGGACAGCTTCTCCGGTCTGTTTCGTCGAATCCATCGCAAGCCCGAGAACCGATACATCCGATTTCTCCTGCAGTCTGACGCTTCTGAAAATCGTCGAGGCTGCCGCTATATTCATGTAATCGCCCAATGGCCTGTCCTCCTGATCCGCCCGTAAGGACACTGTCCGGCTGCGTCTCCGCACCGGATCAACACTTCAGAGACGGATACCGTGCCTTCCACGTCCGTCTTTACCGTCAGTATACCCCTTTCCCGCCGTAAAGTCACGCACATTTACAGAGAAAATATCACATCCTCTCACCTGACCATGGCATGCCGGCCCTCTGCCATGTATAATAAGAGAAACCATACATCCCGGACGGATGCATGACAAAGGAGTACCCAGCATGATCGCGCAGAAAATCGAAAATCCCGGACGCTTTATGAAATGTCTCCTGATCAAAGACACCTTCGACCGTTTTCTGGTATCCGACGTGACAGTGACGACATTTGTATCCTTTCATATCGACGGTCAGTACCATCCCGAGTTCTACAGCGGAGAGGATGTCACCCCGCAGGAAGCAGAAAATATCCCCGACGGAAATCAGATTGAATGGAAAAGCGTCCGCCCCTTTGTCTTTTCGATCATCAGGGGCAGACGCCTTCCGCTTTCTTTCCATATCGTACTGCAGTATTCAGCGGACGATACGCAGACCCTGCTGGATGACAATGGTCTGTCTGAATCACCGGAGAATATCTACGGTCTTTTTCTGAATCTTCAGTACAGAGATCAGGTACTCACGGTCACGACCGGCTCCTCTCTGAAAAGCTTTGAAACCGGACACGCCATTGATCAGACATGGGACCGCCGTGTTCAGGAATTCCTTACGCTGGAGGACATCCTGTGAACGCCGGTGTTCAGTTCCCGGCAGCTGTTCTCAGAATTTCCGCCACGATTTCCTTCTCTGTCTTTCCGTCCGTCGCGACGCTGAAATCGGCCGCTGCCTCATAGGCCGGCCGCCGTTTTTCCATCAGCGCGGCAATATCCTGCACATTTTTGTGATGCTCCAGAAGAGGCCGGCTGCTGTCGTTCCTGACCCGTTCGAGAATGGTCTCCGGCTTCGCTGTCAGGAGGACGATTTTTCCGCCCTCCCGCATCAGCTTCACATTCTCTGCACGCATGGCCGCACCGCCTCCGCAGGAAATCACGGTATTCCTGACCGTTCCCAGCTCGCGAAGCAGCGCCGTTTCCATCTGTCTGAACGCTTCCTCGCCTCTCGTTCTGAAAATATCCTGGATTGACATACCGGTCTTCCGGACAATCTCCTCATCCATCTCTATGACCGGCATATCATACTTCTCATGAAAATATGACGCCGCTGATGATTTACCGCAGCCCATAAAGCCGATCAGATACAGGTTATAAGGCAGTGATGCCGTTCTCATCATTTGATTCCTCTCATTGGATGACTTTTCAGCCCGGGTTATTCTTCCGTCTTTGTTTCTTCTTCCGTCTTTGTTTCTTCTTCCGTCTTTGTTTCTTCTTCCGTCTTTGTTTCTTCTTCCGTCTTTGCTTCTTCTTTCGACTCAGCTTTCTTCGCGTCTTCTTTCGCGTCCGTCTCTGTCTCCGCACTGTCCTCAGCGAGACGGATCATGATTTCATTAGAACGCGCAATGAATTTCGTCATCTCATCCGGCGTCAGCGCACGGTTGCTGATGACGGCCAGATCATACAGCTGTTCAACAAAAATCTTCACGTCATCTTCGCTGTCGACATGCTGATATACGTACTTCACGAGCGGATGCTTTGCATTGAGAATCAGCGTCTGCTGTCCCTCAAAGGCATCCTGATTTACGTTGCGGTCCGCCATGCCGTACATCTTCATCATATCCATGTAGCGGCGCATTTCCTCGGAGATGGTAACCATGGAAGAAACATTTTTGTCTTTCAGGTTTTCAACCTTTACATCAAGCTGATCCCTGCCAAGCACTTTCCTGAACAGCTTCTGCATCTTCTCGCCCTCGGTCTTCAGATTGCGGCTGCTGCCCTTCATGTCGTCCGTGACATCGGAGTCGATTCTCTGGAACTGCACCTTGTCGTTCATCTGCTCCACATGGCTGATAAACGGCGCATCAATCGTGTGGATCAGCTTGTACGCCTGCTTCTTCTGAGCGCGGAACATGTTGATATACTGTGACTGCTGCTGTTCATCCGTCACATAGTAGATTGTGATCTTCTGCTTTTCTTTCCCGTCCTCATCTTTTCCGTCGGTTTTATCGGCGGCACCTTCGGTTTTATCGGCCGCATCTCCGGTTTTATCAGACGCTTCCTGCGCTTTATCGGACGCTTCTTCCGTTTTCTCTGTACCTGCGCCGCTTCCGTTTTCGGCTGTCTTCTTTTCCTCTTCCGTCTTTTCTTCCGGACTGTTTGCTTCGATGATATCCTTCAGGGTATGATACTTTCCGTCAAGATCCTCATACAGTACATAGTCGTTCATCCTCTCGGCGAATTTCTGATCTTTGAGAATGCCGTACTTGATAAACGGGCTGATATCATTCCAGTACTTCTCATAATCTTCCCGTTTTGTCTTGTACATACCGGACAGCTTGTCAGAAACCTTCCTGGAGATATAATCGGAGATCTTCTGGGCAAAGCCGTCATTCTGAAGTGCCGATCTGGATACGTTCAGCGGCAGATCCGGGCAGTCAATGACGCCTTTGAGCACAAGCAGATACTCCGGGATCACCTCTTTGATATTATCCGCGATGAATACCTGACTGTTGTAGAGCTTGATTTTTCCTTCGATGGACTCATACTCGCTGTTGATTCTCGGGAAATAGAGAATGCCCTTCAGGTGGAACGGATACTCCATATTCAGATGGATCCAGAAAAGCGGCTCCTTGTAATCATTGAAGACCGTTCTGTAAAATTTCTTATAGTCCTCATCCTTACACTCGGACGGCTGTCTGATCCACAGCGGATTGGTATCGTTGACAGGAACCGGACGCTTTTCGATCTTAACCTGATCCTTTGCGGGCTCTGACTCGACCTTTTCCGTTGTGCCGTCATCATTCTTCTTCTCTTCATACTTTGCATCCGTATGAATGTGCTCGATGACCTTATCGGTGTCTTTCAGATCCTTCTCATCAATGGTCTCTGTCTCAGGTTCCGCATTTTCATTGACAAGGTAAATCTCCGTCGGCATGAAACCGCAGTATTTCTCGATGGTCTCGCGAACCTTGTACTCATTGCAGTATTCCAGGCTGTCCTCGGCGATATGGAGTGTGACGAGCGTTCCTGTTTCCTTCCGCGTGCCGGACGTCATCTCGTAATCCGTGCCGCCGTCGCATGCCCAGTGTACCGGTTCCGCACCGTCAGCATAGCTTAAGGTATCGATCTCGACCAGATCCGCCACCATAAATGCGGAATAAAATCCCAGACCGAAATGTCCGATGATCTGATCCGTGTCCGCTTTTCCCTTGTACTTGTCAATGAATTCAGTAGCGCCGGAGAAAGCGATCTCTGTGATATCCTTCTCCACCTCATCGGCCGTCATACCGATACCGTTATCCTCGAATTTCAGTGTTTTTTCCTTGTCGTTGACATAGACGGTGATCTTCGGTTTATAACCCTCGGGAAGTTCGACCTCTCCGACCGCATCCAGTTTCTTTCTCTTGGTGATCGCATCACAGCCGTTGGAAATCAGCTCACGGATAAAAATATCCTTGTCAGAATACATCCACTTTTTGATAATCGGGAAAATATTCTCACTGTTAATAGATAAGCTGCCATGTTTTTCTTCCATCTTTATCACACTCCTGTAATGAACTTATGACCCGCAGATTACCGGATCTCCATATTCGCTTCATTCACCGGAAGAGCTTTGTCCTCCCGTCAGAATGGTGCTGACATTATCCTTACAGATAGACAGTGTAAGGCCGTAATGACTGAAAGTCAACAAAAAATTAGCACTCATGTAATTTGAGTGCTACCAGATCACGATATTTACTTCGTCTCAGATCCTGTATCATCTCTTCACAGCATCTGAGCCGTGGCTGTGCCCCGCCGTATCGCCGGCATTCCACTCTGCGTTCAGCCTGCGGAAATCGCGGATCGCCTGTCTGCCGACTTCGAAGATTTTTTTCCGGTTGATGGAATTTTCTCCGCCCTGACGCTGACGGAAAGAAATGGAAATATAGGTGATGCGGTAATTTCCTCTTGTGAAAAGAACCGTCAGCAGGGTATTGGCGAGAAACGCGTCCTCCGGTACCCTGTCGATAATCTCACGGAGCGCGGATGCCCTCATCAGCCGGTAGGGACAGTTCGCATCCCTGCAGTACACATGAAATTCTGCAAGAATAACCCTTCGAAGCGTATGTGTGACAAAAATCCTGCCCTTCCCGTCCTGTCTGTGCCCGCGGTGCCCGATGACCAGGTCGGCATTCGCGCGGCAGCGCCAGAACTGCTCAAACTCGGACGGCAGTGTCTGTCCGTCCGAATCTGTCTGAAAGATAAAATCAGCGCCATGATCAAGTGCATAACGGTAGCCGTACAGAACTGTCGGTCCGTGACCTGTATTCGGTTTGGTCAGAACTTCCATCAGCGGTCTGGCACACGCAAATTCTGTCAGCATATCATAAGTCTCGTCGGTGCTGCCGTCATCGACAACCACCAGACGGGACTTTCCGTTTCCGTTGTGTTTTTCAACGACAGGATACCACCCTTCGACCACGCGAAGGATGTTATCCATCTCATTAAAGGCGGGAATGACAATGTAAAGAATATTCCCGCTGGCGCTCACAAGCTTCTGTCGCATATTTTCATGTCACCCTTTTATTTCTGATTCTGCTGAGGCAGGCGAAAGCTTGATTTCAGTGAGACAATTCTTCCGAATACCGGCTTGCCCTCTGTGCTGAGCTTCGGATCCGCACAGAAATATCCGTTTCTGACAAACTGGAAACGGTCGCCCGGCTCTGCCGCAGCAATCGCCGGTTCAACAAACGCATGTCTGACCTCCAGAGAATCAGGATTGATGTTCATGGATCCGTCTTCATTGTAAACACCCTTCTCCTCATCGATCAGGTTATTGTACAGACGGACCTCACAGGGAACTGCGTCACGCGCATTCACCCAGTGAATCGTTCCTTTTACCTTTCTTCCGTCAGGACTGTTGCCTCCTCTGGATTCCGGATCGTAGGTGACGTGAATTTCCGTCACCTTTCCGTCTTTGTCCTTCTCGAAGGAAACACACTTCACAAAGTAGGCATGCATCAGGCGCACCTCATTGCCCGGGAAGAGACGGAAATATTTGCGGGGAGGATTTTCCATGAAATCTTCGCGCTCAATATAAAGCTCTCTTGAGAACGTCACACTGCGGCTGCCGAGTTCTTCGTTATCCGCATTGTTCTCGATCTCGAACTCCTCTGTTTTATCCTCCGGATAGTTGTCCACAATGACCTT